>DASWPO010000290.1:0-6773 GCA_036404015.1 Bordetella sp.
GCACGACAACCATATAGGGCAGCATCAATCCGCCTTCCTTGGGCAGCGAGATATCGACGTTCTTGACGCCGTCGCGCTTCATAGCCCAGATGCGGGCAAGATAATACGGCGCCGCCACGACCTCGCCACGCGTGAGCAGCTGGTTGAGCTGGGCCAGCGAGGTATAGACCACCGACGCATTGGCCACCTGCTTCTTGAACATCGGGATGCTGGCCGAGATGTCCTTCTCGTCGCCGCCCATCGCATGCGACAGGATGGTCAGGTGGTAGGTGGACGAATAGATCGGTTGCGTGACCGCGATCTGGCCCTTCCACTTGGGATTGCCCAAGTCGGACCACGACTGCATTTCGGAGGGCTTGACGTAATCGGTGTTGAACGCGATTCCGTAGTACGTGAAGTAGACCGGCGCGCCAATGAGCTTGCCGTCGGCCGCTCGCATTTTGTACTGCTCGGGCGTATCGGCCAGTTGCGGGATCTCGCTGTCGCTGAAGGTCTCGAGCAGACCGTCCCGGTAGAGCCGGGCCGCCTCGAAATAGCCCACCAGCACGGCGTTGTACTGCGGCGCCTTGGCCTGCGTGCGCACCTGGGCCTCGGGGTTGGGCACCTCGGTAATGTTTACCTTGGTACCGGACTCGTTCTGGAAAGGCCCGGCAAAAGCATTGCGCCAGGTATCACCCACGCCCCCGCCCCAGGTAGCCATGGAAACGCTCTGCGCGCTGGCCAGGGAAGCCCCACCCAGCGCGGCCTGGCACAAAATAACGGCGGCGGCCGTACGCCACTTGTGATACGAAGACATGATTTTTCCCCTTGGGTAGACTGCCGTCGAGCACGGCCCACGCAGGGCGCGGCATCCCGGCTGCTGAATGAATTGATGAAAAGCATGAACCAAATTTCACTTTTCATCAAGCATGTTTCATAATTACGAAAATGCAGTACACAACCTAAAAGGCTATCCAGAATGATCAACCCCATGCTGGACGACTCCCCGGACGACACGCAGCCCGAAGACGGCCAACCCACCAAGATGGACGCCGTCGTCGGCCAGCGCATCCGGGCACTGAGACTGGCGCGCGATCTGTCACTCAAAGAGGTTGCCGTCCGCTCCGGCCTGTCGATAGGGCTGATCAGCCAGGTCGAGCGCGGCATCTCCTCGCCATCGCTGCGCGTGCTGGGTGCTCTCAGTGGCGCGCTGGAAGTTGCCATCGCCTACTTTTTCCCCGAGCCGGCAGAGTCTCAACGGGATCCGAAATCGCCCATCATCCGCGTAAACCAGCGGCCCGCGCTGACCTTCTGGCGCACGGGCATCGCCAAGAGCGTGCTCACACCCGACGTCCCCGGCAACAACATCGACCTGGTGATGTACACCATCATCATCGAGCCCAACGGCACCACCGGCGACGAGCCCTTCACCCACGATGGCGAAGAAGCCGGCGTGGTTCTCGAAGGCACGCTGGACCTGCACATCGGCGATCAGGAATATGTGCTTAACGAGGGCGACGGCTTTCGCTTCTCCAGCTCGATCCCGCACCGCTTCTTCAACTCCACCAAGCGCGTGGCCCGGATCATGTGGGTCAACTGCCGGGAGCGCGCCGTCTAGCCCGGATTGAAACAGCCATAGAAATTTCATTTTTATGAATTATCGTTGTTAAAAAATGAAATTCGATACATACTTCCGCGCATAGCCGCCGGCGCCAGGCCGAGTCCATTCAAACAATGCGGGGGAACCGTGTCCGATCCAATCCTGACCATCGACCATGTCGAAAAGCGCTACGCCGGCTTTCATGCCGTCAAGGGGGTCAGCATGGTGGTCGAGCGAGGTGAATTCCTGACCCTGCTCGGCCCTTCGGGCTGCGGCAAGACCACGCTGTTGCGCATGATCGCCGGCCTGGAGCAGCCCAGCAGCGGGGAAATCCTCATCGGCGGGGCACCCGTGACTCGCATGCCGCCCTATAAACGCAACCTGGGCATGGTGTTCCAGAACCTGGCCTTGTTTCCCCACCTGACCGTGGGCGAGAACGTGGCCTTCGGCCTGAAGGTGCGCCACACCGATACGGCCGCCATTGCACCGGCCGTGACCTCGGCGCTGGGCCTGGTGGGGCTGGACCATCTTGCTGACCGCGCCGTGCACCAGCTCAGCGGCGGCCAGCGCCAACGCGTGGCACTGGCGCGCGCGTTGGCGGTGCGGCCCGAGGTACTGCTGCTCGACGAGCCGCTCAGTGCGCTGGACATGAAACTGCGTCGCCAGCTGCAAGTGGAACTCAAGCAATTGCAGCGCCAGGTCGGCACCACCTTCATCTTCGTCACGCACGACCAGGAAGAAGCGCTGAGCATGAGCGATCGCATCGCCGTCATGAACGATGGCCGAGTCGAACAACTGGCCTCGGCGCAGGAGGTCTACACCCGCCCGGCCACCCTGTTCGCCGCGCGGTTCGTGGGAGACAACAATGTATTGACCGCCCGCGCCGGCGATGTCGGCACGGATCCAGGCAAGCTTTACTTTCCCGCGCTGGGCATGGCCAGGCCGGTACCCGGCCTGGCATCGCTGGCTCCCGGGCAGGAAGTGCACGTCGCGGTGCGCCCTGAACACATACGCGTACAGACCGCCGAGACAGGAACCGCCGTCGTCGAGAACCAGGTGTACTCCGGCTCGTCCGTGCGCCTGGCGCTGCGCACGGCGACCGACACGATTCTGGCGACAATCGCCGCCGATGCCACGACGGTGGCGTCCTATGCCGTCGGCACGCGCGTGCACATCGATTGGCCCGATACCGCCTGCACCGTGATCCCCGCCGCCGCGGGAGCCCCACTGTGAAGCTCAACCGGCTCGCCTTGCTGCTGTTGCTGCCGGCCGGACTCGTGATGGCCGTCTTCGTCGGCGGCCTGGTCTACCTGGCATGGCAATCGCTCGTCACCCCAACCGGGTTGGGGCTGCAGAACTACGCGGACTTCTTCCAGCGCCATGACTACGTGCTGGTGCTGCTGCGCACGCTGGAAATCGCGGTCATCACGACGGCAGTCACACTGCTCATCAGCTACCCGGCCGCCTACGCCATTGCCCGCGCGGGCAAGCGGCGCAACGCGCTGCTGCTGCTGGTGATCCTGCCCTGGCTGGTCAGCCTGGTGGTGCGCACCTACGGGTGGGTGGTGCTGCTGGGCAATCGCGGCACACTGAATTCGCTGCTTGCCTGGCTGGGCGCGACCGACGGCCCCATCCGCCTGCTGTTTAACCAGACCGGCGTGATCATCGGACTGGTGCACGTCTTCTGCCCCTTCATGATTCTTTCGATACTGACGGTGTTCATGCACACCGAACGCGTGCTGCAGGAAGCCAGCGCGATGCTGGGCGCCAATCCACTGCAGACCTTCCTGCGCGTCGTCGGCCCCCTGTCGCTGCCCGGCGTGATCTCGGGCTGCACGATCGTGTTCCTGCTGTCCACCGGCGCGGTCATTACACCGCTGCTGCTAGGCGGACCGCGCAACGCCATGCTGGCTACGCAGATCTACCAAGACGTCTTCCAGCTGTTCAATTTTCCCAAGGCTGCCGCCATGGCGTTCCTCCTGACCCTGTGCGCCGCGATCCTGGTATGGCCGCTGCAGGTGCTCGAAAAGCGCATGATGCGCCACATGAAGGGAGCGCAATAATGATCGCCTGGCTCGGCCGATCCGCATGGCGCGTACTGCTTGTGCTGATATTCGCGTTCCTGCCCGCCCCCATCGTCGTGGTGGTGCTGTCCTCGTTCTCGCCCACGGGATACCTTACCTTTCCGCCCAAAGGAATCTCGCTGCGCTGGTACGAAGAATTTCTGAGCAGCGGCGACTGGCTGCACGCGCTGGCGATCAGCGCGGTACTGGCTGTCGCCGTTGCCGTGGTAACCACGGCACTGGGCTTCATGGCGGGCCTCGCCACCAGCCGGGTGAAATTCCCCGGCCGCGGCGCATTCGGCCTGCTGATGCTGTCTCCGCTGCTGTTTCCGCACGCGGCCATCGCCGTCGCCCTATTGGGCATTCTGTCCTGGCGCAACGCGGTCGGCACTTACCAGGGTATCTTCCTGGCGCACGCCATCCTGTGCATGCCCTTTGCTTACCGGCCGCTGCTGAACTCGATGCGCAAGCTCGACCTCGCCATGGAAGAAGCGGCCATGATGCTGGGCGCCACCCCGTCGCAGATCTTCCGGCTGGTGACTCTGCCGCTGCTCAAGCCCGGCCTGGTCACCGCGCTGCTGTTCAGTTTCATCATCTCGTTCGATGAAGTAACCGTCACGGCATTCCTGCTGGGGCCGCATGTCACGACACTGCCGACGCGGATCTTTTCATTCGTCCAGGAAAGCGCCTCGCCGGTGATCGCCGCGATTTCGACCTTCCTGGTGATCTTTACGCTGCTCATCGTCGTGCTGCTGGATCGGCTGGTGGGGATCGAACTGTTTGTGGAGACCGAACGCTGACCCCAGCGAACACGAAATTCCGATTTGACTGAAAGGGTTTTTCCAACCCCTTGATATCTTGTTAGATTGTCCGTTCAGACCCAAATGCGCTTTAACATCTGAACCGACATGATCAATCTCAACGAGTTCGCCACCTTTTGCGCCATCGCCGACACGGGCAGCTTTTCCCAGGCGGCGGAGAAGCTGCAGATATCCAAGGCGCTGGTCACCAAGCATCTCCTCGACCTGGAACAGTCGCTTGGGGTAAAGCTCGTGCATCGCACCACGCGCAAGGTGGGGCTGACCGCCGCCGGCGCAATTTTTCACCAACGCTGCCGGCGGCTGCTGGAAGACGCCGGCGGCATGGTCGAGGAAATAAAGCGCTTTCGCACCTCGCTGGGCGGCCATGTGAAGGTCAGCGCCGCGATCGCGTTCGGCCGGCTGCATCTGGCGCCGCTGATCGCGCGGTTTCTACAGCAATACCCGGATGTCTCGGTCGAGTTGACGCTGACGGACCGCTTTGCCGACCTGATCACCGAAGGCCAGGACGTGGTCATCCGCGCGGCGCAGGAGCCGCGCCTGTCGTCGCTGGTCGCGCGGCGGCTGGCGCCGTGGCGCTGGGTGCTGTGTGCCGCGCCATCCTATCTGGCCCGGCATCCCGCGCCGCACGTGCCCCGGGACTTGGCCGGCCACAACTGTCTTCTGTACAGCTCCAATACGCGCGGCGAATGGAAATTCACTCACGCCGAAGGCGCCGAGACGGTGCGGGTCAAGGGAAATTTCAAGGCCAACAACGCCGACGGCGTGCTGCAAGGCACGCTTGCCGGCCTGGGCATCGCGGCCATCACGACCATGGCGGCCGCCGACGAGATCCGCGCCGGACGGCTGGTGCGGCTGCTGCCGGATTACCTGCTTCCCGAAGGCATGCTGTACGCCTCGTATCTGCCCAACCCCACCATGGCGCAATGCGTGCAGACGTTCGTGCACTTCCTGGAAGCCGAGTTCGCCAATCAGGCGCCTTGGGAGCGCGGATTGGATTTTCCCAGATGGGAGAGCCCCGCCGCGGCTTGAACAGACTGTTCACGAGATCATATTGTCAATTGCGCGAGGCTGACGCAACATCGGCAACACACACGGCAGATCACATGCCGGCACCTCAAGGGGAATTTCGTGAACCAACGTCTTTTTTCGCGCTGGGCGCGCTTGTTTGCGCTCACCGCCAGCCTTTTCGCCGCGTCGGCGCATGCCGACGGCTATCCGGACCATCCCATCCACATCATCGTGCCCTACTCGCCGGGGGGCTCGTCCGACGTCCCCATGCGCGTGATCGCGCAGCAGATGTCCAAGCAGATGGGACAGAGCATCATCATCGAGAACAAGCCCGGCGACGGCTCCATACTGGGTACGCAGTACGTTTCCCACGCCGCGCCGGACGGCTATACGCTGCTGCTCGCATCCAATCCGCAGGCCATCGGCGCCACCTTGTACAAGAGCCGCCTGACGTTCGACCCCATCAACGATTTCGAGCCCATTTCGCTCTTCACCCGGGAACCCGGCGTTCTAGTGGTTAACCCGAATCTGCCGGTGAAGACGCTGGGCGAGTTCATCGACTACGTCAAGGCGCATCCCGGGCAAGTCGATTTCGCGTCTTCGGGCAATGGCAGCGCGCAGCACCTTTTCATGGAAATGTTCCTGGCGCGCAGCGGCTTGAAGATGGTGCACATTCCCTATCGCGGCAGCGCCCCCGCCGCCACGGATGTCGTGGGCGGCCAGGTGCCGGCGATCATGCCGGGCTTGTCGGCCATGATCTCGTACATCCGCGACAACCGCCTGCGGGCCCTGGCGGTGACCGGCGACACCCGCTCGCCGCTGCTGCCCGACGTGCCCACGCTGGCCGAGTCGGGGTTCCCCGGATTCTCGGCCTACGTATGGTCCGGCCTGGTCGCGCCGAAGAACACGCCGCGCCCCATCATCGACAAGCTCAACAAGGAATTGCGCGCCGCGGTCAATGCGCCCGAGGTTCAGGCGTTCATCGCCAAGCAGTCCCTGGAAGCCATCACCGACACGCCGGAACAGCTCAAGACTTTCATGGACGACGAGACGCGGCAGTGGGCCGATGTCATCGCCAAGGCCGGCGTAACGGTGAACTGATCCGGGGCGCGCCTCACCCCCACGTTCAAAGAGACCTACATGACCATTACACGCTACGCGACCCGCGCCTATGCCGACGGCATCGTCCACGCGCCTTATGTGCGCGCTGGAAACTGGATATTCGGCACCGGCCTGCGCGCCACGGGCCTCGATGGGCTGCTGGATCCCGAGGTCGCCCGCCCGGGGCGCCCCCTGGGCCTG
>DASWPO010000291.1:0-31881 GCA_036404015.1 Bordetella sp.
CGGCGCAGTCACGATGACGCTGGCCTACAACGGCCGCATCGACACCGCCGTCAAGCAGGACCACAAGCCCTTCAAGATCGTGTGGGACGGCCAGGTGTACATGTATGAGTGGATGGGCGTGCCGGCGGGCGCCAAGCACGGCGACGAAGCCAAGAAAATCCTGGCATTCGCCTCGCTGCCCGAGCACCTCGCCACCTTCACCAAGTTCCTGCCCTACGCGCCGCCGCGCATGAAGGCGCTGCCGCTGGTCGCCAAGGACCGCCTGAGCGATCTGCCGACCGCACCGGACAACTTCAAGCACGCGCTGAAGTTCGACTCCGCGTTCTGGGTCGACCACGGCGACGAAATCAACAAGCGCTTCATGACCTGGCTGGCGAAATAAGCCGCGCGACTTACCGTCACCATGACACAAGCCGCTGCCCTCGTTCCCGCGCCCGGCACACCGGGCTCGGGCGACGCCAAATCCTGGCGCCGCGCGCAACGCCGTTCGGCGCGCGACGCGTTGCTGTTGGCCTTGCCCTTGTTGCTGTTCCTGCTGGTGACGTTCGTCGTTCCCATCGCGCTGCTGCTGCTGCGCGGCGTGGAAAACCCCGAAGTTCCCGGGGCGTTTCCGCGCCTGTCCCAGGCGCTGGCGCAGTGGAACGGCGAAGGCGTCCCGGACGAGGCGGCGTTCGCGGCGGTGGGTTCGGCCATGAGCGACGCCTCGCAGGCGGGGACGCTGGGCACGGCGGCGCGCCGGCTCAATTTCTATCAGCCCGAATTTCGCAGCCTGCTGATGCGGTCCGCGCGCAACTTGCCGGAAACCGCGCCGCCCGCCTGGAAGCCGGCCCTGATCGGCATCGACCCGCGCTGGGGCGAACATGAAACCTGGCGGCTGTTGCGGCGCGGCGCGCAGTCGCCCACGCCCGACTATCTGCTTTCCGCGCTCGACAAGGAAGTGAACGCGCGCGGCGCCGTCGTTTCCGTGCCGGACGACGAAGCGGTCTACCTGCGCGCGTTCGGCCGCACCGTATGGATAAGCGTGCTCGTCACGCTGCTCTGCATCGTGCTGGGCTATCCTGTGGCCTGGCGGCTGGCCACCTTGCCGCCGAAACAAAGCGGCCGCCTGATGCTATGCGTCATCATCCCGTTCTGGACGTCGCTGCTGGTGCGCACGACCGCTTGGTACGTGATGCTGCAGCCCAAGGGCATCATCAACAGCCTGCTGATGAGCGCAGGCCTCATCAGCCAGCCGCTGCCCCTGATGTTCAACCGGACGGGCGTGCTGATCGGCATGGTGCACGTGCTGCTGCCCTACATGATCCTGGCCATCTACTCCGTCATGAAAAGCGTGCCGCCTACCTATATGCGCGCGGCCCAGTCGCTGGGCGCGCATCCGGCCCTGGCCTTTTTCCGCATCTACCTGCCGCAGACCCTGCCGGGCGTGGGCGCGGGCTGCTTCCTGGTGTTCGTGCTGTCGCTGGGCTACTACATCACGCCGGCCCTGCTGGGCGGCGCCGGCGATGAAATGATCAGCCAGCTCATCGCCAGCCAGACCAACGAACTGTTGAATTGGGGCCTGGCGGGTGCGCTGTCGGCTTACCTGGTGATCTTCACCGTGATCTTCTATCTGATTTTCAACCGGCTCGTCGGCATAGACCGGCTGCGATTCGGGTGACGGGAAACGCCATGCACATTCCCAGCTCCCCCCCGGACACACGGCCGCTTTCCACCCGGATCAGCCTGAAGTGGGTCAATTTCCACACCGCGGCGCTGCTGTTATTTCTGGTGGCGCCGGTGCTGGCCATCATCCCGCTATCGTTCAACGCGGGCTCCTATTTTTCATATCCAATGTCGGGATTTTCGCTGCGCTGGTATGAAAAGGCCCTGTTCAGTCCGGATTGGCAGCTTGCCTTCACCAACAGCCTGGGCATCGGGCTGGTGGCCACCGTGGTCGCCACGGTGCTGGGCACGCTGGCGGCGCTGGGCCTGTCCCGGCCGAATTTCCCGTTGCGCTCCCTCATCATGCCGGTGCTGATTTCGCCCATGATCATCCCGCTCATCGTTATCGCAGCGGGCTTCTATCTGGTGTTTGCGCCCATCGGGCTGACCAATTCGTATGCCGGCGTCATATTGGCCCATGCGGTGCTCGGCACGCCCTTCGTCGTCATTACCGTGACTGCGTCGCTGCTGTCGTTCGACCGCAATTTCATGCGCGCCGCGAGCGGGCTGGGCGCTTCGCCCTGGGCGGCGTTCCGGCGCGTGACGCTGCCGCTGATTCTGCCGGGCGTGGCTACGGGCGCGGTATTCGCGTTCGCCACCTCGTTCGACGAGGTGGTCGTGATCCTGTTCATCGGCGGGCCGGACCAGCGCACCGTGCCGCGCCAGATGTGGAGCGGCATACGCGACGCCATCGACCCTTCGATACTGGCGATCGCCACCCTGCTCATCGTGTTCGCCATCGCGCTGTTCGTCTCGATGAACTGGCTGCGCAGCCGCGCGCAGGCCGCCAACGCCGTGCTGACCGAGTGATATGCGCCTGAACCGCATCCAGACCATCGGCGAACTGCGCCGGCTTGCGCGCCGCCGGCTGCCGCGCATCGTCTACGACTACATCGAAGGCGGCGCCGGCGACGAGCGCGGCCTCGCGGCATCCTCCCGGCAATATGCCGATTACCGCATCGCCCCGCGCTATCTCGTCGACGTCAGCGCGCGCACCCAGGAAACGAGGCTGTTCGGCCGCGCATTCAAAAGCCCGTTCGGCATCGCCCCGACCGGCTACGCCGGCATATACCGCGCCAAGGGAGAGGAAATCCTGGCTGCGGCCGCATCGGCGGCCGGCATTCCCTGCATTGTGTCCGGTTCCAGCGTCGCCTCGATTGAAACCGTAAGCCGCGTCGCCGGCGGCGGCCATCTCTGGTTCCAGCTCTACGCGGCGCGGGACACCAGGATTTCCATCGATCTGCTCCGGCGCGCCAAGGATTGCGGCATCGAAACGCTGGTCGTGACGGTCGATCTGCCGATTTTCGGCCGCCGCTACCGCGACGTCCGCAACGGTTTCCAGATCCCGCCGCGCATTTCGCCTTCGTTGATATGGGACGCCGCGAGCCATCCCGGCTGGACCCTCGATTATCTCAAGGCCGGCGGCATTCCCGCGCCTGGAAATTGGATTCCCTATGCCAGGGAAGGCGCAACCCCGGTGGAAGTCGCGACCGTGATGCACGAAAACACGACCGCGCCCCTGCGCTGGAGCGATATCGAGACGTTCCGGCGCCAATGGCGCGGCAACCTGGTGCTCAAGGGCATTCTGCATCCGGAAGACGCGGTGAAGGCGGCCGCAATCGGCGTCGATGGCTTGATTGTCTCCAACCACGGCGGCCGCCAGTTCGACCGCGCGCCGACGGCGACCGAAGCGCTGCCCGCCATCGTGGCCGCCGTCGGCGGCCGGCTGACCGTCATGGCGGACGGCGGCATCACCCAGGGCTCGGACGTCCTGGTCGCCTTCGCGCTGGGCGCGAAATTCGTCTTCACCGGCCGCGCCACGCTGTGGGGACTGGCCGCCGCCGGGCTGCCCGGCGTCGACCGCGCGCTGTCGATTCTGCGCGACGAAGTCCATGCCGGGCTTGCCCATATCGGCGCGCTAGGCATGCCGGACGTCAATCTAGCCACCGCACGGCCCGGCACAGCCTGGGCGTGCGTGTGTCCACGCGCTTGGACCGGCTGAATGTCCTCGCAACAGTCTGCATTCGGATTTTTATCGATAGACCAGGCGACGGCCGACCCGAAAACGGCGAGGCCGCCCTACAGCACCCGCCCATACCACCACAGCGACAGGAAGGCCGCGCAGATCGCCAGGAGCGCGCCCAGCGCGGCGAAGAGCGCGGAGATCTCGACCTGCGCGCGCTTGTCGAACGACAGCCTGGCCGAGAGCGTGCGATAGACCTTTTTCAGTTCGGCGGCGTCTTCGAGGCGAAAGTACTCGGCGCCTGTGATCTCGGCGACCTGCTTGAGCGATTCATCGTCGAGCTTGACCCGGGCCGACATGCCTTCCAGCTTGAGCACCGTGCCTTGCGGCGTGCCGATGCCGACGGTGTAGACGCGCACGCCGTGATCGGCGGCGAACTGGGCGGCCCGCAGGGTGTCGGGGCCGATGTTGGCCTCGCCGTCCGAGAGCAGCACGACGGCTCCCGAGGCATAGGAACCGGGCACCGCCGCCTCGCTGGCCGCCCCGCCCGGCGGCACGGCGCCGGCGGCCTTGCCGGCGGAGCCTGTCTTGCCCGGGGGCTTGGTGTTGTCCGAGTTCATGAAGCGCTGCGTGTCGGCGCTCATCTGCGGCAACAGGGTCGAGAGCGCAATGGCGATGCCGCTGCCCAGGGCGGAGCCGCGCTGCGGCTGCAGACGGTCGAGCGCCGCGGCCACATCGTCTTTCTTGTGGGTGGGCGGCTGGGCCACGGCCGCGGTGCCCGCCACCGCGACCACGCCCACGCTCACGGACAGGGGCTGTTCGTCGAGAAAGGCCTTGGCGATCTGCTGCGCGGCGCGAAAACGGCTGGGCTTGACGTCGTCGGCCTTCATGCTGCCCGACATGTCCACGGCCAGGATCACCGTTTCGAGATGCGAGGGCAGCGCCATGTCGGCCTGGGGCCGCGCGACCGCGACCGCCAGCGCGGCCAGGCCCAGCAGCATCAGCGCGGGCGGCAGGTGGCGGCGGCGGCCCGCGCCGCGCGCCGCGGCAAGCCCCGCCATCCGCAGGGCCGGGTAGCGCGCGGTCGGCCCGCGCCTGCGCGCGTCGTGCCACACATAGAGTCCCGCCAGCAAGGGAACGAGCACAAGCAGCCACAGCATGCCGGGCCAGATAAAGCCGAAAGCGGGCAAGGACGTCATCGCCGGCGTCCCCCGGCGTTCGCGCCGCGCCGCCTGTGCCGGGCGAATTCCAGCAGGGCGAGATCCAGGCGCGCATCGGTCGTCAACGCCAGGCTATCGACGCCGGCGCGCGCGAAGGCCAGGCCCAGGTCGGCCTCGCGCGTCCGGGCGGCCGCGGCGAAGCGTCTGCGGAAAGCCGCGTCGTGCGTATCCACGAATAACTGCTCGCCGGTTTCGGCGTCCTGCATCAAGACCAGGCCGAGGTCGGGCAAGGCCGTTTCCAGCGGGTCGATCAAGCGCACGGCGACGACTTCGTGGCGCTGCGCCAGCATGGCCAGCGGCCTTTCCCAACCGGGTTCGCTGATGAAGTCGGACACGACGAAGAGCACCGAGCGCCGGCCTATCACCGCCTGCGCGTGGGCCAGCAGCTCACTGAGCTGCGTGACGCCGCGGGATGCGGCGGGCGTCGCGTTCATGCGGTCGACGAGGTGCAGCAGATGGCGCCGCCCCGGGCGCGCCGGGATGACCGGAAACCGATCGCCCTGGGCTCCGCCATAAAGCACGGCGCCGACCCGGTTGCCGTGGCGGATCAGCAGCCGCGCCATGACGGCGGTGAACTCGGTCAGCAGCGCGCGCTTGCGCACGCCGCCCGAGCCGAAATCCACCGAGCCGCTCAAATCCAGCAGGAACCAGGCCGAGACTTCGCGGTCTTCCTGGAACTCGCGCAGATGCGGGGCCTGCAGGCGCGCCGTGACGTTCCAGTCCATGTGGCGCACATCGTCGCCGGGCTGGTATTCGCGCAGGTCGGCCAGGTCCAGACCGAACCCTCGCAGCAGCGTGCGGTAGTCGCCCTGCAGCAGGCCGTCGAGCCGCCGCACGACGGTCCATTCGAGCCGGCGCAGCAGCGCGTCGGCCCGCGTTCCAGGCAAGGCCTCGCCGGGCGGCGCCGTGGCCTCGCCCGCGGCGGACGCGCCGCGCCGCCGGCTAGCTCGCCGCCACCCGAACATGGGATTCCAGCGGGCGCTCGGGCGCCGGCACGGCCTGCAGCACGCGGGCAATGAACTGGTCCGCGCTCACCCCGTCGGTCAAGGCTTCGTAGGAAAGCGCGATGCGATGGCGCAGCACATCGGGCACGAGGTCGATCACGTCTTCGGGCAGCGCGTAGCGGCGGCCGCGCAGCAGGGCCAGGGCGCGCGCGCCTTCGATGAGGCCGATGGTGGCGCGCGGGCTGGCCCCGAAAGAGACGTAGCGCGCGAGCTCGTCGAGCCCGTGGCGGTCGGGCTTGCGCGTGGCGGCCACCACGCGCACCGCGTACTGGATCAGGCTCGGGTCCACGTAGATCCGGCGGCATTCGTCCTGCAGCCGCGCCAGCTGCTCGGGGGTGGCCAGGGCGTTCACCGCGATGGCGGGGCCGATGACGCGGTCGACGATGACGGCTTCTTCTTCCTCGTTGGGATAGTCCACCAGCACCTTCATCATGAAGCGGTCGGTCTGCGCCTCGGGCAAGGGATAGGTGCCCTCGGTCTCGATCGGGTTCTGCGTCGCCATGACGAGAAACGGCTTGGGAACCAGGTGGGTCTCGCCCGCGATGGTGACCTGTCTTTCCTGCATGACCTCCAGCAGCGCGCTCTGCACCTTGGCCGGCGCTCGGTTGATTTCATCGGCCAGCAGCAGGTTGGCGAAGACCGGCCCCAGCACGGTGGAGAACTCGCCCGTGCGCTGGTTGTACATGCGCGTGCCGACCAGGTCGGCGGGCAGGAGGTCCGGCGTGAACTGGATGCGCTTGAACGAGCCGCGCATGGTCTTGGCCAGCGTGTTCACCGTCAGCGTCTTGGCCAGGCCCGGCATGCCCTCGACCAGCAGGTGGCCGCGCGCCAGCATGGCCACCAGGACCCGCTCGAGAAAGTGGTCCTGCCCCACCACCACGCGCTTGACCTCGTACAGCAGGCGCTCCATCAGCTCGGTGCTGCCTGCGGCGTCCGTCATGGATAAGTCGTTCATATATCTCCGCGCTAGAAGGGGGAAAGGCCCACGGCCATGCCGGCGTCTTCGATGGTGGCGGCGAAGCCGATGCCGATGAAGGTACGGCTCTTGGTGGGGTTGAGGATGGCGGTGACGATGCCCACCACCTCCCCGTTCATGTTCACCAGCGGGCCGCCGGAATTGCCCGGGTTGGCCGCGGCGTCGAACTGGATCATGTGGTCGAGATCCTGCTTGTCCTCGGCCGACTCGAACTCGCGGTCGAGACCCGACACCACGCCGGCCGACACCGACGGGCCGATGCCGAAGGGAAAACCGATGGCCACGACCCCGTCGCCGGGCGCAAGATCGCGGCTGGAGCCGAGCGTGGCCGCCGGCAGGTCGTCGGGCAGGATCTTGGCGTGCAGCACGGCGAGGTCCTTTTCCGGCATGGCGCTCACCACGGTGAGATCGGATTCGGAGCCGTCGTAGAAAGTGGCTGTCAGCCGGTCGGCGCCCGCGATGACGTGGTAGTTGGTGAGGATGGTGCCGTCTTCGGTCACGACCACGCCCGAGCCGATATTGCTCGGCGTGGGCTTGCCCTCGCCGGGGACGGGCTTCTCGTCCTTGCCGGCATGGGATGCAGCGGCGGGCGGCGCCGCTTGCTTGAGCAGCCTCCTGCCTTCATTGGGAATCCTGGCCGGCGCGGCGGCGGCGTCGTCATAGCCGGAAATCTTCACCACCGATTGCAGCACCGCATTGGCCGCCCGGGCCGATTGCGACGGCAGGGGCTTGGTCTGCAAGGTATGGAGCACAGCGCGGTCGATGTCGGCCTGCGTCAGGGCATGCGGACGCGGCAGCGCCAGCCATGCCACGGCCACCGCCGCGGCAACAAGCAGCGCAGCTGCGCCCGCCGTCCATCCGTAGACCGCTCCCCGTTTCATCGCAGATGCCGAAGTCCCGTCCCACTGTGGAAGTACAGTACCATCGTCGCATCCACGCGCCAAGGAGCACTTACCATGCGGTTTCTCTGGCCGGAAATACTTTGGTCGCTGTTACTGCTGCCTCTCCTGGCGGCTGCCTACTTCTGGCTGCTGGCGCGGCGCAAGAGGGCGGCCCTCGTCTACGCCAGCCTGGCCCTGCCGCGCGCCGCCCTGGGCCCGCGGCAGCGGCTGCGGCGCCACATTCCGCCCCTGTTTTTCCTGCTGGCGCTGGCAACCGCCCTGCTGGCCTGTGCCCGGCCCAGCGCGACCGTCACCCTGCCTTCCGACACGTTCACGCTGATACTGGTCATGGACGTGTCGCGCAGCATGCTGGCGACCGACATCGAGCCCACGCGCATCGCCGCCGCCCAGCAGGCGGCGCGCACTTTCATCGAAGGCCTGCCGAACAGCGCGCGCCTGGGCATCGTGTCCTTCAGCAGCTCGGCGACCTTGGTGCAGCCGCCCACCGACGACCGGCGCGACATGCTGGACGCCATCGACCGTTTCCAGCTCCAGATCGGCACGGCCACCGGCAGCGGCCTGCTGCTCGCGCTGGCCACCCTCTTTCCCGACGACGGCATCAACCTCGATGGGCTGCCGCCTGATGACACCCGGCCGGAGCGCCCGCCTGCCGAACCCGGCTCGTACACGCACGGCGCCGTCATCCTGCTGACCGACGGCCGGCGCACCGCCGGGCCCGACCCCCTGGACGCCGCGCGCCTCGCCGCCGAACGCGGAGTGCGCATCTACACCGTGGGTTTCGGCACCGAGTCGGCCGGGCCCGTCAGCGGCGACGCCTGGTCGTATTTCATGCAGCTCGATGCCGCCACGCTGCGGACGGTGGCCAAGATCACCAACGCCGACTATTTCCAGGCGAGCTCGGCCAACGACTTGAGCCAGGTCTACCGCAATCTCAACACCCGCTTTGCGCTCGAGCGCAAGGAAACCGAGATCAGCGCCATCCTGGCCGCGGCGGCGGCCCTGCTGCTGGTGCTGGCCTGCGGGCTGTCGATCCTGTGGTTCAGGCGGTAATCCTTAAATAACCAGGCCTGCCGCGCCTATTTCAGCGCGGCGGCGCCGGCCTCGGCGATGTCCTGGTCATGCTGGGGAATATCCGCCGACACGCCGATCGCGCCGACTATCTGCTTGTCCACCACCAAGGGCACGCCGCCGCGCATCATCACGAAGCCGCGCGCCGTGGCGGCGGCGGGACGGGTGCCGTTGATCGCATCTTCAAGCGCGCCGCTCGGGCGGCGGAACAGCGCGGCCGTGCGGGCCTTGCCGGGGGCCAGTTCCACGCCCGCGAGCACCGCGGCATCGTCCATGCGCAGCAACACGATGGGCAGGCCCTCGGCGTCGACCACCGAGATGACGCAGGGCCAGCCCTGCGCCTGCGCCCTGGCCTGCGCGGCGGCGGCGACTTGCTGGGCGGCGGCCAGCGTGAGGTAGGGATGCGAGGGAAGCCCGGCGGCCGAGGCGGCGATGGCGGGGCAAGCCAGCGCCGCGGCAATGGCCAGACGTAGGGAGGTATGCATGGGTTCGATCCTGGTGTGTCTTGGAGAAGCACCATTTGAGCAAGCCCCGGCATTTTGTTCATTAATGCTATTTTTCCTGATAATTAGGTTTTAGCTAATCTTGATGGGGGCACGATGGAGCTGCGGCATCTGCGATATTTCCTGGCGGTGGCCGAGCATCGGCATTTTGCGCACGCGGCCGAGAGCCTGGGCATTTCGCCGCCCACGCTCACGGTGCAGATCAAGGAAATCGAGCGGACGCTGCAGGCCCGGCTATTCGAGCGTGCCCGCAGCGGCGTGTCGCTGACCGCCGCCGGCGAGGCCTTCCTGGCCGAGGCGCGCGCCACCCTGCGACAATTCGACCTGGCCGTCAGCACCGGCCGGCGCGCGGGGCGCGGGCAATTGGGCCATGTCGCGCTGGGCTACGTGGGGTCCGCCGTGTTCTCGGGAATCTTGCAGGCCCAGGCCCAGGCATTCCGCAAGGCATGGCCCGACGTGCTGCTGAGCGTGGCCGAGCTGCCCATGGAGCAGTTGCCGGCGATGCTGGAGCAAGGCCGGGTCGACATCGCTTTCGTGCGGCTGCCCATGCGCATTCCCGCCCTCCTGGACAGCCACGTGCTGGTGCGCGACCGCTTCTGCGTCGCGCTGCCCGGCGCCCATCCGCTGGCGGCCGGGGCAGGCGCGCTGCGCCCGCGCGACCTGGCGCGCGAAACCTTTATCGTGCCCGAGCAGGACATGGGGCTGCGCGAAGTGGCGCGGCGCGGCCGCTTCACCCCGCGCATCGGCGCGGTGCCGGGCAGCCTGCTGGCGGTGCTGACCCAGGTATCGGTAGGCGCCGGCGCGGCCGTGGTGCCCGATGTGCTGACCCGCACGGTCAACCTGCCCCATGTCGCGTTCCGGGCGCTGGCCGGACGCCCCATCGTGTCGGAAGTGGCCGCCGTATTCCGCCGCGCCGAGCGCGCGCCGGCGGTGCGCAACCTGATCGGCCAGATCGTGCGCACGGCGCCCGGCGCATGACTGCGCGGCGCGCGCCGACGCCGTACTTGTTTATGTGGTAGAAAAGGACGGCATTCAGAACAGGAGTACACCCCATGAAATCCCGCGCAGCCGTGGCCTTCGAGGCCGGCAAGCCCCTGCAAATCGTCGAGATCGACGTCGAGCCGCCCAGGAAGGGCGAAGTGCTGATCAAGATCACCCATACCGGCGTTTGCCATACCGATGCCTTCACCCTGTCGGGCGACGATCCCGAGGGCCTCTTTCCCGTCGTGCTGGGCCATGAAGGCGCCGGCATCGTGGTGGAGGTCGGCGCAGGCGTCACCAGCGTCAAGCCCGGCGACCACGTCATCCCGCTCTACACCGCCGAGTGCGGCGAATGCCTGTTTTGCAAGTCGGGCAAGACCAATCTGTGCGTGGCCGTGCGCGCCACCCAGGGCAAGGGCGTGATGCCCGACGGCACTTCGCGCTTTTCCTACCAGGGCAAGCCCATCTACCACTACATGGGCTGCTCGACCTTCAGCGAATACTCCGTGGTGGCCGAGGTGTCGCTGGCCAAGATCAACCCCGACGCCAATCCCGAGCACGTCTGCCTGCTGGGCTGCGGCGTGACCACCGGCATCGGCGCCGTGCACAACACGGCCAAGGTCCAGCCGGGCGACACGGTGGCCGTGTTCGGCCTGGGCGGCATCGGCCTGGCGGTCCTCCAGGGCGCGCGCCAGGCCAAGGCCGCGCGCATCATCGCCGTCGACACCAATGCGTCCAAGTTCGAGCTGGCCAAGACCTTCGGCGCCACCGATTGCGTCAACCCCAAGGACTACGACAAGCCCATCCAGCAGGTCATCGTCGAGATGACGGGCTGGGGCGTGGACCATTCCTTCGAGTGCATCGGCAACGTCGAGGTGATGCGCGCCGCGCTGGAATGCGCGCACCGCGGCTGGGGCCAGTCGGTCATCATCGGCGTGGCCGGCGCGGGCCAGGAAATCTCCACCCGCCCCTTCCAGCTGGTGACGGGCCGCACCTGGAAAGGCACGGCCTTCGGCGGCGTCAAGGGCCGCAGCGAACTGCCCGGCATGGTCGAGGACGCCATGCAGGGCAAGATCGAGCTCGCGCCCTTCGTGACGCATACCCGCCACCTCGACCAGATCAACGACGCCTTCGAGCTGATGCATGAAGGCAAGTCGATCCGCACCGTCATTCGTTATTGACTACGGCTACTGATCATGGAGCGCATCGAACAGCACGCCAGCTTCGGCGGCCGCCAGGAGGTGTACCGGCACGCCTCCACCGTGCTTGGCTGCGAGATGAAGTTCGGCATCTACCTGCCCGAGGCCGCCCTGCGCGGCGAGCCCTGCCCCGTGCTCTACTGGCTCTCGGGCCTGACCTGCACCGAACAGAACTTCATCGCCAAGGCCGGCGCCCAGGAGCACGCGGCGCGCCACGGCATCATCGTGGTCGCGCCCGACACCAGCCCGCGCGGCGACGGGGTGGCCGACGACGCGGCCTACGACCTGGGCCAGGGCGCGGGCTTCTACCTCAACGCCACGCAGGCGCCCTGGGCCGCGCACTACCGCATGCAGGACTACGTGGCCGAGGAACTGCCCGCCTTGATCCGGCGGCGCTTCCCCGCCAATGCGGCGCAGGGTCTCTTCGGCCATTCGATGGGCGGCCATGGCGCCCTGGTGACGGCGCTGCGCCATCCCGGCCGCTACCGGAGCGTGTCGGCGTTTTCGCCCATCGTCGCGCCCTCGCACGTGCCCTGGGGCGAAAAGGCGTTCACCGCCTACCTGGGCAGCGACCGCGGCGCCTGGCAGGCCTGGGACGCCGTCGAACTCATCGCCGGCGCGCGGGAACGGCTGCCGCTGCTGGTCGATCAGGGCGAAGCGGACGAATTCCTGGCTGGACAGCTGCGTCCCGAATTGCTGCAGACCGCCTGTGCGGCGCACGGCCATCCGCTCACGCTGCGCCGGCATGCCGGCTACGACCACAGCTACTACTTCATCGCCAGCTTCATGGCCGACCACTTCGCCCATCACGCGGCGGCGCTCGAGGGCTGACTCCCCGGCCTGGGAAAGCGCCCAGGCCGGCGCCCCGCTTTAGCGCCCCGCCAGAACGGCGTCCACCATCCGGGGCGCCATGCCCAGGTAGTTCTCGGGCGAGGTCAAGCGCTCCAGCGCGGCCCGGTCGAAGTGGCGGGCGACTTCGGGAATGGTTTGCAGGGCGTCGGCCAGGGTGCCGCCCTGCTCGTTGACCATGCGGCAGGCCGCGTAGACGAGATCGTGCGCCTGCTGGCGGCCCGTATGCGGCGCCAGTTCCATCATCACCGCCTCGGCCACGATCAGTCCGGCGGAAATGCCCAGGTTCTGGCGCATGCGGGCATCGTCGACGATCAGGCCGCCGAGCATGAATTTTGCCTGGTTGAGCGCGCCCGCCGTCAGGACGAAGCTCTCGGGCAGCGCCATCCATTCGGCATGCCAGGGGCCGGTGGCGCGCTCGAAGTCCTGCACCATGGCATCGAGCATCAGTCCGGCGTGCTGACGCACGGCCTTGGACGCCGCCAGCATCAGTTCGCTGGAGATCGGGTTGCGCTTCTGCGGCATCGTGCTGCTGGCGCCGCGCCCCGTCACGAACGGCTCGTACACCTCCGCGAATTCCGTCGAAGCCATCAGCATGACGTCCAGGGCGATCTTGCCCAGCGAACCGGTCACCAGGGCCAGAAAGTTCACCGCCTCGGCCAGGCCGTCGCGCGCCACGTGCCAGGTCGTGGCGGGCACGCCCAGGTCCAGTTCCGACATCAGCGCGCGCTGCACGTCCAGCCCGCGGTCGCCCAGCGAAGCCAGCGTGCCCGCCGCGCCGGCGAACTGCCCCACCAGCACGCGCGGGCGCAGCTGGACCAGCCGTTCGGCATGGCGGTCGAACATGGCCAGCCAGATGGCGGCCTTGTAGCCGAAGGTGACGGGCAGCGCCTGCTGCAAGTGGGTGCGGCCGGCCATGGGCGTATCGCGGTGGCGGCGCGACAGGTCGGCGAGGATGCCGCGCAGCGATTCGATATCGTCGTCCACCAGCGCCAGCGCGGCGCGCACTTGCAGGATCACGGCGGTGTCCATGATGTCCTGCGTGGTGGCGCCCCAGTGCACATAGCGGCCGGCTTCGCCGCACAGTTTCACCAATTGGTGCACCAGCGGCAGGATCGGGTAGCCGACGATGTCCGTCTCATGGCGCAGCAGGTCCAGGTCCAGCGCATCGAAATGCGACTGGTCGGCGATGACCTGGGCCGCCTCGGCGGGAATCACGCCGCATTGGGCCTGGGCGCGGGCCAGCGCCACCTCGACCTCGATGTAGCGCTCGATCAGCGCGCGGTCGCTGAAGATCTCGCGGATGGCCGGCGTGCCAAAGGCATCGCGGAACAGGACGGAATCGAGCACGGTGGTCGCGCCCTGGAAGATCGAAGAAGTCATGTCGCAGGTTTTCCTGGCGTAGGGTTGCGGGCTTGCCGTCGCGGGCATCAGCCCTGGGCCAATTTTTCCAGCCACGGCCGCAAATTGGTTTTTTCCTCGAGGCCGAAGCCCGGCGCGTCGGTGGGCCGCACCAGGCCGCCGCCCAGGCCGCAGCCTTCGGGATAGCCGCCGAAGGGCGGGAACACGCCCGGGTAGGCTTCACAGCCGCCCAGCTCCAGCCCGACGGCGATATGCAGGTTGATGAGATGGCCGCCATGCGGATAGGCCTGCGCCCGGTTGAAACCGTGGGATTCCAGCAGCGCCAGCATGCGGGCATATTCGCCCAGCCCGTAGCAGAGGCCGGCGTCCATCTGGAAGATGTCCTTGCCCGGGCGCATGCCGCCGAACAGGATCAGGTTTTTCGCGTCCTGCACCGAAAACAGGTTTTCGCCGGTGGCCACGGGCAAGGGGTAGGCCTCGATCAGGCGGCGATTGAGGTCGTAATCCAGCGGGTCGCCCACTTCCTCGTACCAGCGCAACTGATAGGGTTCGATCGCGCGGGCGCAGGCCAGGGCCGCTTCCAGGTCGTAGCGGCCATTGACGTCGACCGACAGGCGGCCGCCCTCGCCCGCCACCGACAAGGCAGCCTCGATACGCTTGAGGTCGGTGGCCAGGTCCGCCCCGCCGATCTTCATCTTGAATGCCTGGAAACCCATGTCCTGGTACTGCAGCAGTTCGTCACGCAGCCGCGCGGTGCCATCGCCGGCATCCGGGTAGTAATAGCCGCCGGCCGCGTAGACATCCACGCCGCCGGTCTTGCCTTGGCGGCCGTAGCGGCGCGCGATGCCGACATGCGCTGGCTCGTCGTCGAGCTTGGCGTTCAGGTCCCAGGCGGCCAGTTCGAGCGCGCCGGCCGCGGCGGCGCGATCGCCGTGCCCGCCGGGCTTCTCGTTGCGCATGACGGTGGCCAGCACCTTGCCGGGATCGAGGCGCAGGCCGCTTGCATCGAGCAGGGATTGCGGATCGGCCTTGAGCAGGCGGGGGATCATCCGGTCGCGCAGGATTCCGCCCTGCGCGTAGCGGCCGATGGAGTCGAACGCATAGCCGATGACCGGCTTGCCATGGCGTATGACGTCGCTGACCAGGGCGACCAGGGAAATATCGTGCTCGGAAAAGTTGACCAGCGCATTGGCGACGTTGCCTTGCATCGGCACGGAAATTTCTCGGACGGCGGTGATCTTCATGAAACGAACCTTCTAGAAAAAACGGAAAAACGGCGGACCGGCGCGGCCAGGGCGCCGGCAGGCGGGGCAGCGTTCACAGCGGCGCGTCGATCGGCCGGCCCAGCGCGCGGTGGTACTCGGCCTTGGCCGCGCGCTCGTCGAAATCGCCGTTGAGCTTGGCCACGACGACGGCCGCGACGCTGTTGCCCATGGCGTTGCAGATGCACACGGCCTGGGAGGTGAAGCGGTTGATGCCGAACAGCAGGGGCAGGCCTTCGATGGGCAGGATGCCCGAGGCGGTGACCGTGGCGGCGAACACGATGAAAGTGCCGCCCGAGACCGTGGCGGCGCCCTTCGAGGTGATCAGCATGATGAGCAGCAGGCCCAGCTGATGCGCCCAGGTCAGCGGCACGCCGTAGGCATTGGCGAGGAACATCACGCATAGCGGCAGGTAGACCGAAGTGCCGTCCAGGTTGAACGCATAGCCGGTCGGCAGCACCAGGCTGACCGTCTGTTTCGAGCAGCCCAGCGCCTGGAGTTTTTCCATCAGCCGGGGAAAGGCGCTCTCGGACGAACCGGTGGCGAACAGGATGCCGATCTCCGATTTGAAATAGCGCAGGAAGTGAAAAATATTCATGCCGAAGCAGCGCAGGATCACGCCGAACAAGACCACCACCACGAAGGCCAGCATGGCGTACATGACCAGCAGCAGGTAGCCCAGGGAGAGGATCACCTGCATCCCGCTGGCGGCGACCGCGTAGGCGATGGCGCCGAAGGCGCCGATGGGCGCGAAGCGCATCACCATGTCGGTCAGTTTGAAGAAGCACTCCGACATCGTGGAGAAGGCGCCTTCCACCGATTCGCGCGTCTTGGCCGAGAGCGCCAGCACGGCCGCGCCGAAGGCGATCGCCAGCACGACCACCTGCAGCAGCGAGCTGCCCGTCAACGCGCCCACGAAACTGTCGGGCGTCATGGACATCAGGAAGACGTCGAAGCCCTGCGTGGTGGCCTTGCCGTAGGACGCGACCGCCGCGGCGTGGGCCGCGGGATCGGGGTGCAGGCTCATGCCGCCGCCCACGCCGGAGTAATTGGCCAGGACCATCGAGATCAGCAGCACGATGCTGGAGACCACCTCGAAATAGATCAGAGCCTTCAGGCCGATCTTGCCGACTTTCTTCAAGTCGCCCGCCGACAGGATGCCCAGCACCAGGTTCAGAAACACCAGGGGCGCAACCACCGTCTTGATCAGTCGCAGGAAAATGTCGCCCAGCACCTTCACCGACATGCCCAGCCGGGGCTCGATAAAGCCCAGCGCCACCCCCAGCACGATGCCGGCGGTGATCTGGAAACCCAGGCGGGTATAGAAAGGGCTGGAAGAAGCGGCCGGACTGGCCGGTATCGCGGCGGGCTGGATAGCCATTGGCATTGTCTCCTGTTACGAAAATAAATACGTACTTTTTAATATGTACGTACTTTATATAAGGAAGAACAAGGCCAAAACTAGGGTAAACACCTAGTTTTCAAGATAGAACAGGGCTGCCAGCTCCCAGGTTGGCGGCTTCGCCCGCCAACGTGTAGAGTCCTGCGTCGTAAGCCGGCCTTGCCCGGCCGGCAGGATTACCAGAGAGCAAGCAAAGTCCTCATGGCGTCACCGCGTTACGTCGAACTCGCGCAAGAGCTGATCCGGCAAATTCAAAGCGGCCATCTGGCCGTGGGCGCGTCCCTGCCCAACGAAGTGGATCTATCGCAGCAATACGGGGTCAGCCGCTCCACCCTGCGCTCGGCCCTGCGGATGGTGCAGGACCTGGGGCTGATCTCGCGCCGCAAGCGCGCCGGCATACGCGTCGAGGCCGCCAAGCCGCGCACGGCCTACGAGCGCTCGCTGTCCAGCCTGGAAGACTTGATGCAGTACGCCACCGTGACCGAGCGCCACGTGCAAAGCACCCAGCTGGTCGTTTGCGACGCCCCGCTCGCCCGGAAGCTGGAATGCGCGGTGCTGCAAAAATGGCTGTGCGTGGCCATGCTGCGGGTGGACATGCAAAAGCCCGACGAGCCCCTGTGCTGGACCGACGTCTATCTGGACCCGGAGATCGGCGAGGGGCTGGGGCCGCAGTTGCTCAGCAGCACCGGCCTGATCTGCGAGATGATCGAGGCCCGCTACGGCTGCAAGGTGGCCGAGGTGCGGCAGGAAATCCGCGCCGTCGGCGTGCCGGCGCACGCCGCCCAGGCCCTGGGCGTCGCGCAGGATTCGCATGCGCTGGAAGTCACGCGCCGCTACCTCGGCGAACAAGGTCACCCTTTCGAGATCACGATCAGCGTGTTTCCCGCGGACCGCTTCGCCTACGGGCTGGTGCTGCGGCGGCATGGACACGGCGTCTAGCCTGTCCGCCGCCGCGACACGGGTCAGGCCGCGGTCTGGTCCACCCGGTTGGCTTCCAGCACCGTCAGCGCCGCCATATTGATGATGCGGCGCACGGTGGAACTGGAGGTCAGGATGGAAACCGGCGCGTTGGCGCCCAGCAGGAAGGGGCCGATGGCCACATTGCCGCCGGCCGTGGCCTTGAGCAGGTTGTAGGCGATGTTGCCCGAATCCACGTTGGGGCAGACCAGCAGGTTGGCCGACCCCTTGAGCGTGGACGACGGCAGGATGCGCATGCGCAGCGCCTCGTCGAGCGCGCAGTCGCCGTGCATCTCGCCGTCGATCTCGATGTCGGGCGCCTGGGCGCGCACCAGCGCCAGCGCCTCGCGCATCTTGGCGGCCGAAGCCCAGTCGCCGGTGCCGAAATTCGAGCGCGACAGCAGCGCCACCTTGGGCACCAGCTTCAGGCTGGACATCTGGCGGGCCGCGGCGATGGTGAACTCGGCGATCTGCTCGGCCGAGGGGTTGTCGTTGACGTGCGTGTCGACCAGCGCGATCGTGCGCTCGTTGAGCAGCAGGACGTTCATGGCCGCGTAGGTCTCGGCGCCGGGCCGCTTGCCGATGACTTCGTCGACGAAGCGCAGGTGGTCGTGATAGGCGCCCACCGAGCCGCACACCATGCCGTCGGCCTCGCCCAGGCGCACCATCATGGCGCCGATCAGCGTCATGCGGCGGCGCATCTCGACGCGCGCCATTTCCTTGGTGATGCCACGGCGGCACATCAGCTCCCAGTAGGTGGTCCAGTACTGGTGGAAGCGTTCGTCGTATTCGGGGTTGGTGACTTCGACGTCCTCGCCGAGCTTCAGGCGCAGGCCGTATTTCTCGATGCGCGACAGCAGCACCTGCGGACGGCCCACCAGGATGGGACGCGCGAGCTTTTCGTCGACCACGACCTGCACCGCGCGCAGCACGCGCTCGTCCTCGCCTTCGGAGAACACGATGCGGGCCTTGCCGCCTTCACGCACGATGCGCTTGACCGCGCCGAACACCGGCGTCATGAAGGCGCCGGTGTGGTAGACGAACTGCTGCAGCTGCTCGGCATAGGCGTCGAGGTCGGCGATGGGCCGCGTGGCCACGCCGTCGTCCATGGCCGCGCGGGCCACGGCCGGGGCGATGCGCGCGATCAGGCGCGGGTCGAAGGGCTTGGGAATGAAATATTCGCGGCCGAAGCAGATGTCGTAGGTGCCGTAGGCTTCGGCCACCACTTCGTTCTGCTCTTCCTGGGCCAGGCCGGCGATGGCGCGCACCGCCGCCTTTTCCATTTCGCGCGTGATGGTGGTGGCGCCCACGTCCAGCGCGCCGCGGAAGATGTACGGAAAGCACAGCACGTTGTTGACCTGGTTCGGATAGTCCGAACGGCCGGTGGCCATGACCACGTCGTCGCGCACGGCGTGCGCGTCTTCGGGCCGGATTTCCGGCGAGGGATTGGCCAGCGCCAGGATCAGCGGATTGGGCGCCATGACCTTGACCATCTCGGGCTTGAGCACGCCGCCGGCCGACAGGCCCAGGAACACGTCGGCGCCCTCGATCACTTCCGCGAGCTTGCGCTGCGCGGTCTCTTGCGCAAAGCGCTCCTTGTCCGGGTCCATCAGGGTGGTGCGGCCCTTGTAGACCACGCCTTCGATGTCGGTGGCCCAGATGTGCTCGATGGGCAGCCCCAGGTCGACCAGCAGGTCCAGGCAGGCCAGCGCGGCCGCGCCGGCGCCGGAGGTGACGACCTTGATCTCCTTGATGTCCTTGCCCACGACCTTCAGGCCGTTGATGAAGGCGGCGCAGACGGTGATGGCGGTGCCGTGCTGGTCGTCGTGGAAGACCGGGATCTTCATGCGCTCGCGCAGCTTGCGCTCGACGGTGAAGCATTCCGGCGCCTTGATGTCTTCGAGGTTGATGCCGCCGAAGGTGGGCTCCAGGCCGGCGATGATCTCGACCAGCTTGTCGGGATCGGACTCGTTGATCTCGATGTCGAACACGTCGATGCCAGCGAACTTCTTGAAAAGCACGGCCTTGCCTTCCATGACCGGCTTGGAGGCCAGCGCGCCGATATTGCCCAGGCCCAGCACGGCGGTGCCGTTGGTGATCACGCCCACCAGGTTGCCGCGGCCGGTGTAGCGGAAGGCGTCCATGGGGTTGGCGACGATTTCTTCACAGGCCGCCGCCACGCCGGGCGTGTAGGCCAGCGCCAGGTCGCGCTGGGTGATGAGCGGCTTGCTCGCGTTGACCGACAGCTTCCCGGGTTTGGGAAACTCGTGATAGTTGAGAGCGGCTTGGCGGTTTGAATTATCAGTGCCCATGGTATGTGATCAAAGTGTGACAAAAACCTGACTGGAGCCCCATCCTACGCCTGAAACATAATCTGATTATTTGGATTTAATATGATTGGATAAGTAAATCCTTATGACCATGAGAGCAGCATGGCTTTCGATTCGGGCGATGTCGCCCACAAGCTGAACAATCGGCTCAAGATGCGCCACCTGGCCCTGCTGCTGCAGATCCGCCAGCACGGCTCGCTCACCCGCGCCGCCGAACACATGGCCATCAGCCAGCCGGCGCTCACCAATACGCTCGCCGAGCTCGAAGGCATGTTCGGCGCGCCGCTGTTCGAGCGCTCGGCGCGCGGCATGGCCCCCACCCTGCTGGGCCGGGTGGTCCTGGCCCACGCCCAGGCCATGATCCAGGACCTGGACCACCTGGTCCGCGACATGGATGCCGTGGCCGGCGGCCATACGGCCCACCTGCACGTGGGCGTGACGCCTTTCGTGCCGGGCCGGGTATTGCCGGCCGCCTTGCAGCAGGCGGCGCGCGACGGCCGGCACCTCACCGTCACCGTGCACGAAGGCCCGGGCGAACTGCTGCTGCCGCAATTGCAGGACCATACGCTCGACATCGTGGTCGGCCAGGCATCGCCCGCGCTGAACCTGGAGGGGCTGGGCTTCGACGCGCTCTACAGCCAGTCGCCCCGGCTGATCGCCAACCGACGCCTGGCCGCGCGCCTGAGCCGCCAGCGCCTGGACTGGCCGCGCCTGGCCGGCCTGGACTGGATCATGAGCCCGTCGACCAGCTACCTGCGCGAACAAGTGGCCAGCCTGTTCGTCGAGGCCGGCCTGCCTGCGCCGCGCCCGGTGGTGGAAACCGACGTGGCGCGCCTCATCGGCGACATGCTCGCGGCCAGCGAGCGGGCCGTGGCCATCCTGCCCGCCGATATTGCCGAGGAGCTGGTGCGCGTGGCGGGCGTGGCCATCATTCCCTATTCCTTTGCCTGGAGCCTGCCGCCCATCGGTTTTTTCACGCGGCATTCCGGCACGCCGCGCATGGCCGAACAGTGGTTTGCCGATGCATTGCGCAAGGCCAGCCATTGAAGCGTTGCGGCTGAAGCCGCCAATCGCGCGCCGGACGCCGGCCCTGGCGCCCGGCCATGCGGTACGCTGCCTGCGCGTCGACCAGACCGCATAAAGCGATACGATCACTCCTTCCCCTTTCCTGCCGCAACCAAGATGACCATCACCCGAGAATCCGCCCGCTGCTTCATGCCCTACCCCGATGCGCCCGTCGAGCACGCCGCGTCCGGCCCCTTGGCGGGCCTGAGCTTTGCCGTGAAAGACCTGTTCAACGTGGCCGGCTACCCCACGGGCGGCGGCAACCCGCACGTGCTGGCCCTGTCCGGCATCAAAGCGGCGCACGCGGCCACCGTGGCCAAGCTGCTTGGCGCGGGCGCGCGTTTCGCGGGCAAGACTCATACCGACGAACTGGCCTTTTCCATGAACGGGCAGAACGCCCACTACGGCGCGCCCGTCAACGGCGCCGCGCCGGACCGCATCACCGGCGGCTCCAGTTCCGGTTCGGCGTCGGCGGTATCCAACCAATTTTGCGACTTCGCCATCGGCACCGACACCGGCGGCTCGATACGCACGCCGGCCAACCACTGCAATCTGTACGGCATCCGCCCCACCCACGGCCGCATCAGCCTGGCCGGCGCGCTCGACCTGGCGCCGGGGTTCGACACCTGCGGTTTCTTCACGCGCGACGCGGCCACGTTCAAGAAAGTGGCCAACGTATTGCTGGGCGCGGACAGCGCGCCCCTGCCCGCCAAGCCCCGCCTGCTGCTGGCCGACGACGTATTCGGCCTGTTGTCCGCGGCGGTGCTGCAATCGCAGCAACCCGCCTTGCAGAAACTGCGTGGACAACTGGGCGAAATGACGCCCGTGCAGGCCGGCCTGCCCGACTTCGACACCCTCTATTGGGCCTTCCGCCGCATCCAGGGTTGGGAAGCCTGGCGCGTGGACGGCGCGATGATCGAAAAATACGGCCTGATGCTGGGGTCCGGCGTGAAGGAACGCTTTGCCTGGTCCAAGGCCGTCACGCAGCAGCAGTTCGAGGAAAGCAGCGCGATCCGCGAACAGTACCGCGCCATGCTGGGCAAGCTCCTGGGCAGCAACGGCGTGCTGGTGCTGCCCACCATGCCCGGCCCCGCGCCGCTTTCGTCCACGCCCGAAGCGGAACTGGACGCCTATCGCAACGACGCCATCCGCATGCTCTGCCTGTCCGGCCTGGCGGGCTTCCCGCAGATCAGCCTGCCCCTGGGCGCGCACGATGGCGCGCCGCTGGGCATCTCCATCCTGGGACCGGCGGGCAGCGATGCGTCGCTGGTGGCGATAGCCGCCAGGCTGGTGGACGGGGTCCCGTTGAACGCCTGATCGGCCATCAGTCTCGCAGATCAAGAGACTGCGAACCTTGAGACATCATGAGCATCGTCGCTGGGGTATAGGGGCCGGCTGCGTTGAGCGGCGGGCAGCCCCGCAGGGGCCGAGGGCGCGTCGTCTTGCGCCCGAGCCGCCGCGATGCAGCCGGCCCCTATACCCCAGCGACGATGCGTCTCAAGAACTCAAATGCACAACAACCCTCACTGAAACGCCGTCTCCATAAACGACCGCAATTTCCGCGAATGCAGCCGCTCCAGCGGCATCTCCCGCAAGCGCTCCAGCGCGCGGATGCCGATCTCCAGGTGCTGATTCACCTGCTTGCGGTAGAAGGCGCTGGCCATCCCCGGCAGCTTCAACTCGCCGTGCAAGGGTTTGTCCGACACGCATAGCAAGGTCCCGTAGGGCACCCGCAGCCGGAACCCATTGGCCGCGATCGTCGCCGACTCCATATCCAGCGCAATGGCCCGCGACTGGGCAAAGCGCTGCACCAGCTCGCTCTGGTTGCGCAGCTCCCAGTTGCGGTCGTCGATGGTGGCCACCGTGCCGGTGCGCACGATGCGCTTGAGGTCCCAGCCCGACAGGCCGGCCACCTCGGCCACGGCCTGCTCCAGCGCCACCTGCACCTCGGCCAGCGGCGGCACCGGCACCCAGGTCGGCAGGTCGGCGTCGAGCACGTGGTCGTCGCGCACATACCCGTGCGCCAGCACATAGTCGCCCAGCCGCTGCGTATCGCGCAGGCCGGCGCAATGGCCCAGCATCAGCCAGGCATGCGGGCGCAGCACGGCCACGTGATCGGTGATCGTCTTGGCGTTCGACGGCCCCACGCCGATATTGACCAGCGTAATGCCCGAATGCCCCTTGCGCACCAGGTGGTAGGCCGGCATCTGCGGCTGCCTGGCGGGCGCATCGCCGCACACCGCGCCGCCCAGCGGCGTGACGCGGTTGCCCGGCTCCACCAGCCTCTCGTACTCGCCCTGCCCGCTCGCCATCAGGCCGCGCGCCCAGGCCAGGAACTCGTCCACATAGAACGCGTAGTTGGTGAACAGCACGAAATTCTGGAAATGCGCCGGGTCGGTGGCCGTGTAGTGCTGCAGGCGCAGCAATGAATAGTCCACGCGCGGCGCGGTGAACGGCGCCAAGGGCCGCGGCCCGCCGTCGCCGTCGCGCCAGGTGCCGTTGACGATGGCGTCGTCGGTCACCGCCAGGTCGGGCACGTCGAACAGGTCGCGCAGCGGCCGCCTGAGGTTCTCGATCTGCTGGCCCTCGACATTGGCGCCGTCGGTGAAAGCGAAATGCAGCGGGATGGGCAGATCCGACTCGCCCACTTCCACGGTGCCGCCGTGGTTCTGCAGCAGCAGGGAAATCTGCCGCTGCAGGTAGTCGCGAAACAGCCGGGGCCGGGTGATGGTGGTCTGGTAGCGGCCGGGCTCGGCCACGTGGCCGTAGGACAGCCGGCTGTCCAGGATGTCGTGGCTGGGCACGGTGATGCGCACGGCCGGATAGCAGGCGCGGGCGCGGCCCGGCTGCTCGCGCCCGGCCAGCGCGTCCTGGAAGGCGCGGCGCAGGAAGGCCGTGTTGCGCTCGTAGATCTCGATCAGCCGGTCCACCGCGTCGGCGGCGTCCTGGAAAGGCTGGAAAGCGCGGAACTCGGGCCGGGCGACAGCCCCGGGGACTGCATTCATGGGCATGTTTCCCTTTGCCGTATGGGGCACGGTATGCAGGCGTTTGAGACCTGTCGACCGATTATGCCTGAGCGCCGTGTCCGGCATTTTTCTTTTCAATAAATAGGTTTCAGTCTGTTATTGAAATGATATATCATAGTGTTTGTAAGCTTTCACAACCCACTTCCGACGCCTACCGATCAGACGCCCGGCCCATGCAGACTCGCGACTTTTTCCTTCCCATCCCCCTCCGGTACACCCCCCTCACCCTGGCCTGCCTGCTGGCCTGGAGCCCGGGCGCAAGAGCCCAGGACCAGCCCCCCGCCGCCGCCCCGGCCGCCACCCTGGAAAGCGTGGTCGTGACAGGCAACCCCCTGGGCAACGACACCATCGCCCAGCCCACCACGGTGCTGGAAGGCCGCGGCCTGGACCTGCGCCGCAGCGCCACGCTGGGCGAGACGCTCAACGGCCTGCCCGGCGTGTCGACCACGACCTACGGCCCCATGGTCGGCCGGCCCATCATCCGCGGCATGGACGGCGACCGCATCCGCATCCTGCAGAACGGCGTCGGTTCGCTCGACGCCTCGTCGCTGTCGTACGACCACGCCGTGCCGCAGGATCCGCTGTCGGCCGACCGCATCGAGATCCTGCGCGGCCCGGCCGCCCTGCTCTATGGCGGCAATGCCATCGGCGGCGTGGTCAACACCCTGGACGGCCGCATTCCGACCGAACCCATCAACGGCGTTACCGGCGAGGCGCTGACCAGCTACGGCAGCGCCGGCGAGGACCGCAACGGCGCCGTCCGGCTCGATGCCGGCGACGGCCAGTTCGCCATCCATGCCGACGCCTATGCCCGGCAGACCGGCAACCTGCGCATACCCGGCTACGCCCACTCGGCGGCGCAGCGCGCCATCGACTCGCCCGACGAACCCCAGGCCTACGGCACGCTGCCCAATAGCGACGGCAGCGACCATGGCGGCGCCCTGGGGCTGGCCTGGACCGGCGACCACGGCTACCTGGGCCTGTCCTATAGCGGCCACGACTCCGAGTACGGCTCGGTGGCCGAGGAAGACGTGCGCATCCACATGCGCCAGGAAAAGCTCGGCCTGGCCGGCGAGCTGCGCGACCTGGACGGCTGGATCAAGAGCGTGAAAATCACCGGCGCCCTCACCAATTACGAACACAGAGAGGTCGACGACGGCGTCGTGGGCACCACGTTCAAGAACCGCGGCTACGAACTCCGCATCGAAGCGCGCCACGCCGACATCGGGCCGGTATCGGGCAGCATCGGCCTGCAGCTGGGGCAAAGCCGGTTTTCCGCCCTGGGCGACGAAGCCCTGGTGCCCACCACCAATACCGACACCACCGCCCTGTTCATCGTCGAGCAATTGAAAGCCACCGATCGCCTGACGCTGAGCGCCGGCGCCCGCGCCGAGGACACGAACCTGTCGCCCTCCGCCGGCGCCGTGGAACGCTTCGACGACAGCGCGTCGCGCAATATCGTGGCCAGCAGCGCGTCGCTGGGCGCGGTCTACCAGCTCAATCCGGCCTGGTCGCTGGCCGCCAATGGCGCCTATACCGAGAGGGCGCCGACCTTCTACGAACTCTATGCCAACGGCGTGCACGACGCGACCGGGCAATACCTGGTCGGCAACCAGAACCTGGGCAAGGAGCGCGCCTGGTCGGCCGACCTCGCCCTGCGCTACCAGCAAGGGACCGACAAAGGCAGCGTGGGCGTGTTCTACAACCGCTTCAGCAACTACCTGGCCGAACTCAACACCGGCCGCTACCGCGACGAAGATGGCAATGTCGTGGCGTCTACCACGCCGGACGCCCTGCCCGAGGCGCTCTACCAGGGCATGCCGGCCGAGATATACGGCGTGGAAGCCGAAAACCGCACCCGTGTCCTGCAGCGCGGCGGCCATACGCTGGACCTGGACCTGTCGGGCGACTATACCTATACGCGCAGCCTGAGCAGCGGCTCGTCCCTGCCCCGCATACCGCCCTTGCGCCTGCGCGTGGCGCTGGACTACGCCTGGGGCCCCTATGATGCCGGCGTCGGCGTGACCAAGGCCTTCGCCCAGCACCGTCATGCCGACTTCGACACCCCCACGCCCGGCTACTACAGCCTGGACGTCAACCTGGGCTACCGGTTCAAGCTGGGGACGACCCAATGGCAGGCTTATGCGCGCGGCGTCAACCTCACCAACCAGACCATCCGGTACGCCACGTCCATCCTGCGGGATATCGCCCCGGAGCCCGGGCGTTCCCTATTAGTGGGATTACGGGGTAGTTTTTAATTGCCCCTCATGCTACAAAAGGCTTAACAATCGTTACTGGTTACAACGGCGAATCGCGGTTCATATCCGGTATACTCTTTGCTGCAGCGCACCTCCGGCCGTATGCCGGGGTGCCCTGGGTGATCAGGTCCAGTTAGCTTCAAAGTTAGCATCCTGCCGCTATTTTCGCCGTTCTACGGCAGTTTTTTCGTCATCAACGCCTCATTTTACCGACGCCACATGACCATGCCGCCAACGCAAAAGCTTCACATATCCCTGCTGGCCGCCGCCGCCCTGGCTGCCAGCCTGCTCTACTCCCCCGCCCATGCCGCCGTCGAAGCCGAAGCGCTCCCCTCCCTGAAGGGTCTGAGCACCGCCGACCAGGCAACCGTCCCCAACCTGCGCGACCGCGTGGTCAAGATGGGCTTGAACGCCATCGGCACCCTCTACCGCTGGGGCGGCGACGATCCCGACGAAGGTTTCGACTGCAGCGGCCTGGTGCGTTTCGTGTTCCGCCAGACCGCCGGCATGACCCTGCCCCGCACCGCCCGCGAACAGCACACCGCCGGCCAGTCGGTGGCCCGCCAGCAGCTCCAGCCCGGCGACCTGGTGTTCTTCAACGGCACCGTCCGCACCCGCATCCATATCACGCGCGGCCACCACAAGAGCCTGCGCACGGTCGTCTCCAATGTCGTCTCGCACGTCGGCATCTACATCGGCGACAACCAGTTCATCCACGCGCCCGTAAGCGGCGAACGCGTGCGCATCGACAACCTCGATGCCTCGTACTGGACCAAGCACTACGCCGGCGCCACCCGCTACCTGACGCCCCAGGCCATCGCCCGCACGGCCGCGGCCCCCGCCGGCTTGGACGACGATACCGACGACCAGCCCTGATCCGTCCGCGCCCAGGGTAAAAACGGCCATTCATCGAATGGCCGTTTGCATTTTGCAGCGCTGCGGGCGTATCGCTAGCCGCGCCCGACGAATGGCATGTCGGTGGCCATGATGGTCATGAACTGCACATTGGTATCGAGCGGCAGCTCGGCCATGCCCGCCACGGCGCGCGCCACGTGCGCCACGTCCATGCGCGGCTCCACCTTCACGCTGCCGTCGGCCTGGAGTATGCCGGCCGCCATGCGGTCGGTCATCTCGGTGGCGGCATTGCCGATGTCGATCTGGCCGCAGGCGATATGGTCGCGGCGCCCGTCCAGCGAGATGGACTTGGTCAGCCCCGTGACCGCGTGCTTGGTGGCGGTGTAGGCCACCGACATCGGCCGCGGCGCATGCGCCGAGATCGAGCCGTTGTTGATGATGCGCCCGCCGCGCGGTTCCTGCCGCTTCATCAGGCGGATGGCGCCCTGGGCGCAGAGGAACATGCCGGTGAGATTCACGTCGACCACCTCGCGCCACACCGAAGCCGGCAGCTCGTCGATGGGCACGGCCGGCGCGCCCCGGCCGGCATTGTTGAACAGCACGTCGATCCGCCCATAAGCGGCTTGCAGCTGCGCGAACAAGGCGTCGACCGAGGCTTCCTTGGCGACGTCGGCGGGCACCGCCAGCGCATTGTCCGCCGCCGCGCCGGCCGCGGCCTTGGTGGCCTGCAGCAACTCAGCGCGCCGGCCGGCCAGGACCACCTTGTAGCCGCGCGCCAGGAACTCCAGCGCCACGGCGCGGCCGATGCCGGTGCCCGCGCCGGTCACCAGGGCCACCTTGCCCGCGGGGTTGGCTGCTTTCGTGTCAGGGGATGCCATGCTCATCGTGTTTCTCCTCGCGCGGATCATTTGTCGGAATGGATGCGCTGCATCCTAGCAGAGCCGCGCAAGCGGCGGGCTATACTTTCAGGCATTCCATTCATCCAGCCTTGTCGCACGCAATGGCCAATTCTCCCGGCAATATCTTCATGGTGGTGGCCCCCAGCGGCGCGGGCAAGTCCAGCCTGGTGCGCGCGCTGCTCGACCACGACTCGTCCATCGAGATCTCGATCTCGTGCACCACGCGCGCGCCGCGCCCCGGCGAGGTCGATGGCCGCGAATACCGCTTCATCACGCCCGAGGCCTTCCTGGCCATGCGCGATGCCAATACGCTGCTGGAATGGGCCGAGGTGCACGGCAATTACTATGGCACCCCGAGCGACCGCATCGACGAGGCCACCCGCGCCGGGCGCGACGTGCTGCTGGAAATCGACTGGCAAGGCGCCCGCCAGGTCAGGCAGCGCTTTCCGAAGGCTATAGGCGTCTTCATCCTGCCGCCCTCCATCGACGAACTGGCCAAGCGCCTGCGCGCCCGCGGACAGGATCCCGAAGAAGTCATCTCCCGCCGCCTGCTGGCGGCCGGCAGCGAAATCGCGCATGCGCCGGAATGCGAATATGTTATTATTAATCAAGAATTTAGCGCAGCCCTCGCAGAGCTGATCCAAATCATCAGCGTTGCGCGGCTGCGCTTTGCGTCGCAGGCCGCGCGCCATGCCCAGCTGTTCGCACAGCTGGGCCTTCCGCCAGAGCACTGACCCGGCCCTCGCCGCGTCGCTGCCCTCCTGCCGACACCCCCGGTTTCCCAGCATTTCCATCCAGGTATCCCACATGGCCCGCATCACTGTCGAAGACTGTCTGACCAAGATCCCCAACCGATTCAAGCTCACGCTGGCCGCCACCTACCGCGCCCGCGAGCTCGCGCAAGGCCACGCCGCGCGCATCGACAGCAAAGACAAACCCACGGTCACGGCCCTGCGTGAAATCGCCGCCGGCCAAACCGGCGCGGAAATGCTGCGCAAAGTCCCGACCTGATCTGTATCCGGGTTTTGTTATGACGGCGGCGGCATGGCATTTCCCGGACTGAAACACGCATCATCAGGCCTGCTGGCCGCGCTGCGCGCGGGCTCCCGGCTGGGCCTGCGATCGAGCGGCGGCAAAGCCGAGGCCGTGGCCGACGCCACCGAGCCCACCTCTCCCGTCGCCTCGCTCGCGCCGCTGACTGAAATCATCAACGGCTACCTCTCCAAGGCCGACGTCGAAAAAGTGCGCGAAGCCTACCGCTTCGCCGACTCCGCCCACCTGGGGCAGTTCCGCGCCAGCGGCGCGCCGTACATCTCCCATCCCATCGCCGTCACCGAGATCTGCGCCGGCTGGAAGCTCGACGCCAACGCATTGTCGGCCGCCCTGCTGCACGACGTCATCGAAGACCAGGGCATCACCAAGCCGGAGCTGGCCGAGAAGTTCGGCCCCGAAGTCGCCGAACTGGTGGACGGGCTGACCAAGCTGGACCGCCTGGACTTCGCCTCCAAGGCCCAGCAGCAGGCCGAGAGCTTTCGCAAGATGCTGCTGGCCATGGCGCGCGACGTGCGCGTCATCCTCATCAAGCTGGCCGACCGCCTGCACAATATGCGCACGCTCGATGTGGTCAGCCCCGAAAAACGCCGCCGCGTGGCGCGCGAAACGCTCGACATCTACGCGCCCATCGCCCATCGCCTGGGCCTGAACCTGATCTACCGCGAGTTCCAGGACCTGTGCTTCGCGGCCATGTACCCCAACCGCTACCAGGTGCTGTACCGCGCGGTGCTGGCGGCGCGCGGCAACCGGCGCGAGGTCATCGGCAAGATCGAAGACGCCGTGCGCGCCGCCCTGCCCGCCGCCGGCATCGAGGCCGAGGTCACCGGCCGCGAAAAAACGCTCTACGGCATCTACCGCAAGATGCTCGCGCAGAAAAAGTCCTTTACCGAAGTGCTCGACATCTACGGCTTCCGGGTGATCGTGCACACCCTGCCCGAGTGCTATCTGGCCCTGGGCACGCTGCACCAGCTCTACCGGCCGGTGCCCGGCAAGTTCAAGGACTACATCGCCATACCCAAGATGAACGGCTACCAGTCGCTGCACACCACGCTGGTCGGCCCCTACGGCACGCCGGTCGAGTTCCAGTTCCGCACCCGCGACATGCACCACGTGGCCGAAGAAGGCGTGGCCTCGCACTGGCTCTACAAAGAAAGCGACACGTCGCTCAACGACCTGCAAAAGCGCACGCACCAATGGCTGCAGTCGCTGCTCGACATCCAGAGCCAGACGGGCGACTCGGGAGAATTCCTCGAGCACGTCAAGGTAGACCTCTTCCCCGACGCGGTCTATGTGTTCACGCCGCGCGGCAAGATCATCTCCCTGCCGCGCGGCGCCACGCCGGTGGACTTTGCCTACGCCATCCATACGGACGTCGGCAACCAGGCCGTGGCGGCCAAGGTCAACGGCGAGTTCGTGCCGCTGCGCACCGAGCTCAACAGCGGCGACACCATCGAGATCATCACCTCGCCGGCCTCGCGCCCCAATGCGCAATGGCTGAACTATGTGCGCACCGGCCGGGCCCGCTCCGAAATCCGCCATTACCTGCGCACGGTCAAGTACGAGGAATCGGTCAACTTCGGCGAGCGCCTGCTGCAGCAGACCCTCGATGAGCTGCACCTGTCCCTGCCGCCCGCCGACGACCCGCAATGGGACAAGCTGGCCCGCAGCACGGGCGCCAGCTCGCGCGACGAGATCCTGTCCGACATCGGCCTGGGCAAGCGCCTGGCCGCCGTCGTGGCGCGCCGCTTCGCGCCCGAGAACTCGCTGCTGGCCACCACGGCCGCGGCCATGGACGAGATGACTTCCGCCCGCGCGGCGCCCATCCTGATCCAGGGCAACGAGGGGCAGGCGGTGCAATTGGCGCCTTGCTGCGGCCCCCTGCCCGGCGACCCGATCATCGCGGGGATGCGGCTGGGCCAGGGGCTGGTGGTGCACACGGCGGACTGCCCCGTCGCGCAGCGCGCCCAGGCGCGCGAGCCGGAACGCTGGGTGCCGGTGGCCTGGGACAGCCAGACAAGCAAGCACTTTTCCACCAGGCTGGACGTCGTCACGCGCAACGAGCGCGGCGTGCTGGGACGGGTCGCGGCCGAAGTCGCGGCGGCGGACTCCAACATCATCCACGTCTCGATGCACGACGACGCCACGTCGACGGGACTGCTGCACCTCACCGTGCAGGTGGACAGCCGCACCCACCTGGCGCAGGTGATCCGGGCCATCCGGCACGTGCCTCAAGTGCAGAAGATCGTGCGGGTCAAGGGCTGACTCGATCGGGCTCTTGACCCGCCCGTCGCGCAGGGGGCATGCAAACAAGCCCCCTGCCGTCTCCATCACTCCCCGTACCCGCCGCCTCCCGGCGTCTCGATGACGAACACATCGCCAGGGTGCAGCTGCGCGCTGTCCTGCGGCCCCAGTTCCTGCACCGAGCCGTCGGCCCGCTCGACGTAATTGCGTCCCACCTGGCCCGGCGAGCCGCCCGCCAGCCCGAACGGCGCATAACGGCGATTGTTGGACAGGATCGCGGCCGTCATGTCCTCCAGGAAGCGGACGCGGCGGATGCCGCCGCTGCCGCCCTGGTAGCGGCCCGCGCCACCCGAACCCTCGCGGATCGAGTACGACTCCAGGCGCACCGGGAAACGCAGTTCCAGCACCTCCGGGTCGGTCAGCCGCGAGTTGGTCATGTGCGCCTGGACCACCGAGGTGCCATGGAAGCCCGCCTCATGCGGCCCGGTGGCGTCGATGCGCGCCGGCCCCGCGCCCGTGCCGCCCGAGATCGTCTCGTAATACTGGTAGCGGGCATTGCCGAAGGTGAAGTTGTTCATCGTGCCCTGGCTCGCGGCGCAGGTCCCGAGCGCGCCGAACAGTGCATCGGTCACGACCTGGCTGGTCTCGACGTTGCCCGCGACCACCGCCGCCTCGCGCCCCGGGCTGAGCATCGAGCCATCAGGAATGACGAGCGTCACCGGCCGCAGGCAGCCGTCGTTCAGGGGGATGTCGTCGCCGACCAGGCAGCGGAAGGCGTAGAGCACCGCCGCGCGCGTCACCGAGC
>DASWPO010000292.1:0-4708 GCA_036404015.1 Bordetella sp.
CCCGCAAAGCCGCCTTCGCCGTAGCGATGGGCATTGCCAGCGTCCTGGTAGCCATAGGCCAAACCATAGGCCCACACCCGGTCCACCCATCCCTTCATGATCGCCGGCATGCCGAACCACCATAGCGGAAACTGCAGGATCACCGCGTCGGCCGCCAGTATCTTGCGCTGTTCGTCTTCGACGTCGGGAGTCTGGCACCCGTTGGAAAACGCGTGCCTCGATTCGTCAATAAAAGACAGACGGTCCTGATTGGCGCGCTCGGGAAAATCCTGACCGTCGAGCACCGCCTTCCATCCCATGGCGTACAAATCGGACTGCATCACCTCGTGGCCTTGGGCCGTCAGCGCCTCGGAGGATATCTCGACGAGTCGACGCGTCACGGATGTCCGCTCGGGGTGGGCATGGACGATAAGAACTTTCTTTCTGCCGGTTGTCTGCATGGCTTGGCTTTCACAGAGCATGAAATGTTGAGACTGGTTGCAGTTTGGTTTGCCCTGATGTATCTGTGAAATCAAAATAATTTACCGCTACCATCCATGGCATGGATACCCAAAAGCGCTTGGACCTCAATCTCCTGGTCACGCTGGAAACCCTCCTGGTGGAACAGAACGTGACTCGCGCGGCTGAGCGCCTGCACCTCAGCCAGCCGGCGGTCAGCGCGCAGTTGAACCGCCTGCGCGAACTGTTCGATGACCCTTTGCTGATACCGGCGCAGCGTGGAATGACGCCCACTGCCAAGGCCCTCGATCTGCTTGATCCGCTTCGCCACGCGCTGGATCAGGTGCGCGCCACGGTGGCCGGACACCGTCACTTCAACCCGGCAAAGGCTCGACTCACTGTTGCCATCGCCTGCACCGACTACCTGCAGGCGGCAGTGGTCCAACCGCTGGCAATTGCGCTGCGAAAACGGGCACCCGGTGTGCGGATTGCCTTGCGCCATCTCGACCCTCCACAGTTGGAAGCGCAGATGGCCAGCGGCCAGGTGGACCTGGCGCTGATGACGCCCGAGCATGGACCGGCCAGTCTGCGCAGCCGGCATCTGTTCGACGAGCGCTACGTGCTTATCGGCAGACGTCGGCATCCCGAACTGCGACGAGGACTTTCTGTGGAACAGTTCGCACGGCTGGACCAGGTGATCGTCTCGCTGCGCGGCGGCGACTTCACGACCCCTGTGGACGAAGGGCTCGCAGCGCTAGGCTACAAGCGCAATGTTGCGCTTTCCGCGGCCTCGTTCCTGTTCGTACCTGATGTCGTCGCCCACTCTGACTTTATCGCCCTGGTGCCGGAACGGCTGGTGCGCGATCGCAGCGAGGCGCTCAAAGTGGTCGAATGTCCTTTCCCCGTGCCGGGCTTCGCCGTGAGCATGCTGTGGCACGAACGCAACCATAGCCACGACGGACAACGCTGGGTACGCGAAGTCGTCATTGAGTTGGCAGACAAACTGTAACCCCTGCAGCCGAGCCATGGCTCTTAGGCGCGCAGGGCGGCCCTGGGCATGCGGCGGGGCGGGATCAGGCCTTGGCCAGTTCGCGCTCGGCCTTCTTGAGCTTGGTCTTGATGCGATTCTGCTTGAGCGGGGACAGGTATTCGACGAACACCTTGCCGTCGAGGTGATCCATCTCGTGCTGCACGCACACGGCCAGCAGGCCGTCGACTTCCCTTTCGTAGGACTGGCCGTTCGCGTCGAGCGCCTTGAAGCGGATGTGGTCGGAGCGCTCGACCTCGTCATAGATGCCGGGCACCGACAGGCAGCCTTCTTCGAAGACCTTTTTCTCTTCGCTCTTCCAGGTGATCTGGGGGTTGATCAACACCAGCAGGTTGTTGCCCTCCTCGGAGGTGTCGATCACGATGACGCGCTCGTGCACGTCGACCTGCGTGGCGGCCAGGCCCACGCCGGGCGCCTCGTACATGGTGTCGGCCATATCGCGCACCAGCTTGCGGATGCGGTCGTCCACCACGGCGACCGGCTTGGCCTTTTTATGCAAGCGGGCGTCGGGATAGCGGATGATGGAAAGCAAAGCCATGACGGAACCGGTACGGAAAGCGTTGAAAATGCGTTGAGGGTTGGAAATTCCTATGGGTATATGATAATCGATTAGCCTATTGATTTCTAATAGCTTTTCGCTAAACCACGGATAGCGCCGCGCCCTGCCCGGGTGGCTTGCCCCTTGTCCGCCACGCCGCAAACTCGTCACCCCCGCGGCCGCCGGCACGGCCCGGCCATGCGACACTAGCGCGCTAATTTCGACTGTCCCGCAGTCTTGCCACCCCCATTGCCGGCGCGTCCATGCCGCTCACGCACACTCCCGACGAACTCTCCGCCTGGCTGCGCCTGTCGCTCGAGCCCGAACTGGGCCCGTCGCTGGCCTATGCCCTGCTGTCCGCCCTGGGCGAACCCGCCCAGATCTACGACCGCCGCGCCACCGAGCTGGCGCGCCACGTGCCGCAGGACCTGGCCCGCCAGCTGGCGGGGGCGCCGCCCGCCGAGATCAGCCAACGGATCGAGGCCACCCTGCGCTGGGTGGAGGCCCCCGAGCGGCACATCCTCACCCTGGCCGACCCCGGCTACCCCCAGCAACTGCTGACCATCGCCGACCCGCCGCTGCTGCTGTACGTGGCCGGCAACCCGGCGCAGCTGTCCAGGCCCGGCCTGGCCGTGGTGGGCGCGCGCCATGCCACCCCCGGCGGCGAGGAAAACGCCCGCGCCTTCGCCCGCCACCTGGCCATGCAGGGCTGGAGCGTGGTGAGCGGCCTGGCCCTGGGCATAGACGGCGCCGCGCACGAAGGCGCCCTGGCCGCCGGCCCCGACGGCGCGGGCACCACCGCGGTGATGGGCACCGGCATCGACCGCGTCTACCCGGCCGCGCACCGCGACCTGGCTTACCGCATCGCGGCGCACGGCGCGCTGGTCAGCGAGCTCGCGCTGGGCACCGGCGTGCAGAAGTTCCACTTTCCCAAGCGCAACCGCCTGGTGGCGGGCCTGGCGCGCGGCGTGCTGGTGGTCGAGGCCGCCAAACAGAGCGGTTCGCTCATCACCGCCCGCCTGGCCGCGGAAAGCGGCCGCGAAGTCTTTGCCATTCCAGGTTCGATCCACTCGCCCCTGTCGCGCGGCTGCCATGCCCTGATACGCCAGGGCGCCAAGCTGGTCGAGACCGCGCAGGACATCACCGACGAACTCGGCTCGCCCGCCCCCGCCGCGCGGCCCGTGCCGGCGCAGGCCCCACGCCCCGACACGCCGCAACACCCGCTGCTGCACGCCCTGGGCCACGACCCCCTGCACCTGGACGCCCTGCAGGCCCGCACCGGCCTGGACACGGCCACGCTGCAGGCGCAATTGCTGGAACTGGAACTGGCCGGCCATATCGCCCGCCTGGACGACGGGCGGTTCCAGCGGCTGGCGCACTGAATACGACGCACATCGCGTGCTCCCCGGGTCCGGCCGCTTTGCGCTATCGTTGCCACAACGCACAACGACAAGACCTGGAGTAGACAATGCCCCTGCCCACCCGCGTCAAACTCGTCGAAGTCTCGCCGCGCGACGGCCTGCAGAACGAGAAGAATTTCATTCCCACGGCGGTCAAGATCGAGCTGATCGACCGGCTGGCCGCCGCCGGCTTTCCCAATGTCGAGGCCGCGTCCTTCGTCTCGCCCAAGTGGGTGCCGCAGATGAGCGACGGCGCCGAGGTCATGGCGGGCATCCATCGCAGGCCGGGCACGATCTATTCGGCGCTCACGCCCAATATGAAGGGCTTCGAGGGCGCCCTGGCCGCCCGCGCCGACGAGGTGGTGATCTTCGGCGCGGCCAGCGAGGCTTTTTCGCAGAAGAACATCAACTGCTCGATCGCCGAGTCCATCGCCCGCTTCGAACCCGTGGCGCAGGCGGCCAAGGCGGCCGGCCTGCGCCTGCGCGGCAGCATCAGCTGCTCGCTGGGCTGCCCCTACCAGGGCGAAGTGCCCGTCGAATCGGTGGTGGACGTGGCCCGGCGCTTCATCGCCCTGGGCTGCGACGAGGTCGACGTGGCCGACACCATCGGCGTGGGCACGCCGCTGCTCACCCGCAAGGTCATGAACGCCGTCACGGCGGTGGTCGATCCGGCGCGCGTCTCGGGCCACTTCCACGACACCTACGGGCAGGCGCTGGCCAACATCCTGGCCTCGCTGGAAGCGGACATCTCGATCTTCCACGCCTCGGCCTCGGGCCTGGGCGGCTGTCCCTACGCCAAGGGCGCCACTGGCAACGTGGCCACCGAGGACGTGGTCTATATGCTGCGCGGCCTGGGCATCGAGACCGGCGTGGACTTCGACGCGCTGGTCGACATCGGGCAGTGGATCTCCGGCCACCTGGACCGCAAGGGCGGCAGCCGGGCCGGCAATGCGGTGGCGGCGAAACGGGCCGCCTGACGCGGCGATGCAAGCAACGTAGCGCGACGGCCATCGCCGGCAAGGACGGCCTTGCCGGCTTTCATGACTCTCAGGACGACCCGGACGACTGGCGCATAGGCGCCCTGGAGATGTTTTGTGACTTGGATTGTTTTGATCATTGCCGGCTTGTTCGAAGTCGGCTGGGCCGTCGGTCTGAAGTACACCGAGGGCTTCACCCGTTTCTGGCCCTCCGTGGGCACGCTCGCCGCCATGGCGGTGAGCGTCGGGCTTCTCGGACTGGCCATGCGCTCCTTGCCCGTGGGCACGGCCTATGCCATCTGGACAG
>DASWPO010000293.1:0-5762 GCA_036404015.1 Bordetella sp.
GCTCGGCGCTGCCCTCCCTGATATTGCGCAATACGGGCGGGCACCGTATCTTGCGCCTCGCCGCCATCGGCCTGGCTGGCTGGCAGCTCTATAAAGCCTGGCACGACAACCGCGAGCCCGAAAAGAAGGTCGGCTAGGTTCAGAGGGTTCTTGGGCCGGGCTGTCCGTCTGGGCTCTTGACCCGTCCCGCGGTTGGCGGGGATACCCCGTGAGCTTCGCAGTGCCGGGCTCGGGCGCGCCACCAGGCGCCCTCGGCCCCTGCGGGGCTGCCCCGTCACTGAGGCGCTCCCAGGGCATCCCCGCCAACCGCGGGACTGCATCGAGGTCCGTGCGCGGCAGTGAGTTTCTTCTGTTTTTGCCGTGGCCGCATCAGCCTGTCGTGAGCCGCGGACCCCGGAGGAAGCCGAAGCGCAGGCGCCAGTGGCGCCGAGCATCGGAATTCTGCAGGGCAGCCGCGGCGTCTCAAGAACCCAGACAGCCCGCCCCGCCCAAGAACTCAGGCAGACAAAGTCAGAGCCCCAACTCCCCCCACATCCCATCCACCCGCTTCTTCACCGCCTCATCCATCCGGATAGGCGTACCCCATTCCCGGCTGGTCTCGCCCGGCCACTTGTTGGTGGCGTCCATCCCCATCTTGCCCCCCAGTCCCGACACCGGCGAGGCGAAGTCCAGATAGTCGATGGGCGTGTTCTCCACTAATAAGGTATCGCGCACCGGATCCATGCGGGTCGTCATGGCCCAGACCACTTCCTTCCAGTCGCGCACGTTCACGTCCTCGTCCACCACCACGATGAACTTGGTGTACATGAACTGCCGCAGGATGCTCCACAGCCCGAACATCACCCGCTTGGCGTGGCCGGCGTACTGCTTGCGGATCGACACCACCGCCAGGCGGTAGCTGCAGCCCTCGGGCGGCAGGTAAAAATCAACGATTTCAGGTAGTTGCCGGCGCAAGAGCGGCACGAACACTTCGTTCAACGCCACGCCCAGCACGGCCGGCTCGTCGGGCGGCTTGCCGGTGTAGGTGGAATGGTAGAGGGGATTGCGCCGCATGGTGATGCGGTCCACCGTGAACACCGGGAACCAGTCCTGCTCGTTGTAATAGCCGGTGTGGTCGCCGTAGGGGCCTTCCAGCGCCATCTCGTAGCCGGTGGCAGGCGGCGGCGCCACGCCTTCGGGCACGACGGGCGCCACGGCGCGCGTGTCGCCGGTCGGCAGCAGGTGGCCTTCGAGCACGATCTCGGCCCAGGCGGGCACCGACAGCTCGCTGCCGATGGCCTTGGCCGTCTCGGTGCGCGAGCCGCGCAGCAGGCCGGCGAACTGGTATTCGGACAGGCTGTCGGGCACCGGCGTGACGGCGCCCAGGGTGGTGGCCGGGTCGGCGCCCAGGGCGACGGCGATGGGAAAGGGCTGGCCCGGGTGCGCCAGGGCATGGTCGCGGAAGTCCAGCGCGCCGCCGCGGTGCGAGAGCCAGCGCATGATGAGCTTGTTGCGGCCGATGGGCTGCTGCCGATAGATGCCCAGGTTCTGCCGGCGGGCGGGTTTGGGTCCGACCTGGGGGCCGCGGGTGATCACCAGGCCCCAGGTGAGCAGGGGGGCGACATCGCCCGGCCAGCAGGTCTGGATGGGCAGGCGCGACAGATCGACGTCCTGGCCTTCCCAGACGATTTCCTGGCAGGCCGGGCTGCGGAGGGTCTTGGGACTCATGTCCCACAGGGCCGACTTGAGCATCGACACCTTGGCGAACGCGTCGCGCAAGCCCTTGGGCGCTTCGGGTTCGCGCAGCGAGGCGAGCAGCTCGCCGACCTCGCGCAAGGCGCTGACGTCGTCGGCGCCCATGCCCCAGGCCACGCGCTGGGGCGTGCCGAACAGATTGGTCAGCACCGGCATGCCGGCGGCGCCGTTGTGGCGCGCGTTCTCGAACAGCAGGGCCGGGCCGCCGGCGCGCAGGACGCGGTCGCCGATCTCGGTCATTTCCAGGTGGGTGGATACGGGGGTGGCGATACGCTTGAGTTCTTGCCGGGTTTCAAGCTGGGCGATGAAATCGCGCAAATCTTTGTATTTCACAAATGCCTTGCAAATCAGGGGCTTGTCTATGCCTGTCCAGGCAGGCTGGAGGATTTTTCAGTTTAGCAGTGTTGTTTCTGGATGTGAGTTTCAAATCGTGCTTGTCAGACGAGGCAGACTGGGTTAGGCGAAGCACTTCAGTACAAATTCCGGCATATTTTGTTACATTTAACCCCATATCTTGCGGTTAAGATGCGGCCTCATTCACTTCTACGCAGGAGGTCTCATGACTGATGCGTCAATGGCCGGTCTCTTCCGACGCCTGGCCCAAGGAGTGCACCACCAGCTGGCCGAATGGCTGCGCATAAGTTCCGTCTATCTCGGCATAGCGGTCATTGTGACGGTCAGCATGGGATTTGCCTTGCCCGGTCTACGCGACCAGGCGCTACAGGTGCACAAAGCCTTGTTGACTGCTCTTGCCCCCGAATCCGCCATGCCGGTCGTGGCGGATACCGATGTCGCTCCCGTCTACGGCGCCGATAGCCCCACGGCCGTGGCCATGGCCGTGCCCGATGCGCCGGCCAGCACCGCCACCAGCCTGTCGGCCCTGGCCCGCCAGCAGGCGGCCGTCCGTGCGGTCCAATCGGTTTCGCCCGTCGTTGCCCCGAGCGTGCAGTTTGAATCGCTGCGCAACTATATCGCCCGCAAGTACAAGGTGGCCTATGACGCCACCGCGGTGCTGATCGATACGGCCTACCGCGTGGGCCGCGAGAAAAAGCTCGACCCGCTGCTGGTGCTGGCGGTGATCGCCGTCGAGTCCAGCTACAACCCGCTGGCCGAGAGCGCCGTGGGCGCCCAGGGCCTCATGCAGGTGATGCCTCGCGTGCACCGGGACAAGTTCGAGGACCTGGCCGACCATGGCAAGGCCAAGCCCAATGCGCTGGATCCGGTGGCCAACATCATCGTGGGCTCGGGCATTTTGCGCGACTGCATCACCCAGCGCGGTTCCGTGGCGGGCGGCCTGGCCTGCTACGAAGGCGCCGCGGTGGACGACGCCTATGCCGCCCGTGTCCAGGCCGAGCGCCGCCGCCTGGCGCTGGCCTCGGGCGTGGCCCTGGCCCGCGACGACTGATCCGCGCGCCGGATGGCGTGAAAAGGGCGGCCCGTAAGGCCGCCCTTTCGCATGCTCGATGATCGGGCTTGCGCCCCTATAGCAATTTGCCGATGCGGTGGACGGCCTCTTCCAGCTGGTCCAGGCCGACGCAATAGGAAAACCGCATGGTGTGCCGCCCGTGCGGGGCCGGGCCGTAGTCGACGCCCGGCAGGGCCGAGACGCCGCCCTCGCGCAGCAGCCGGTATGAAAAGCTCACGCTGTCCTCGCCCAGCCTGCCGATGTCCGCATAGACATAGAAGGCGCCGTCGGGCTTGACCGGCGCCTCCAGCCCGAGTTTTCCGAGGGCGGGCACCAGATAGTCGCGCCGCTGGCGGAAGGCTGCGCGCCGCTGTTCGTAGATGGCCATGGCCTCGGGCTCGAAGCAGGCCAGGGCGGCATGCTGGCCCAGGGTGGGCGCGCAGATGGCCAGGCTGGCGCCGACCCGCTCGATCAGGCCCACCATGTCCTGCGGCACGATCATCCAGCCCAGGCGCCAGCCCGTCATGTTGAAGTACTTGGAGAAGCTGTTGATGACGATGATGTCGTCGTCCAGCGTCAGGGCCGATTTCGCCTGGCCCTCGTAGGTGAGGCCCAGGTAGATCTCGTCCATGATGACGAAGCCCTTGCGGGCGCGCACCTCGGCCAGCAGCTCGGCCAAGGCGTCGGGGGCGATCGTGGTGCCGGTGGGGTTGCTGGGCGAGGCGATCAGCACGCCGCGGGTGTCGGGGCCCCAATGCTCGCGGATGTCCTGCGCCGTCAGCTGGTAGCGGCTGGCGGCCGTGGTGGGGACGAGTGTCGGGCGGCCGTTGGCGGCCACGATGAAATTGCAGTTGGCCGGATAGCACGGGTCGGGCAGCAGCACCTCGGCGCCGCTGTCGACCAGCACGGCGCAGGCCAGCGTCAGGGCGCCGGAGCCGCCGGACGTGACGATGACGCGGGCCGGGTCGATCCGGGTGCCGAAGTGCTCGTCGTAATAGCGGGCGATGGCCTGGCGCAATGGCGGGATGCCAGCCGGCGCGCTATAGGCGCTCAGGCCGGAACGGGCGGCATGCTGCAGCGCGTCGACCACGCTGGGCGGCGCGGTGAAGTCCGGCTCGCCGATGCCCATATTGATGATGCGCTTGCCGGCCGCGGCCAGGGCCAGGGTTTCCTTGAACAATGCAACGGCATGAAACGGCGGAAAAGCGTTGGCGCGGTCGGCAAGCTGGGGCATGGAAAAAAACAATCGGCAAGGCTAAAAACACATTGTAGTCATGGGTTGCAGCCGGTCTGTCTGGTTCCCGCTGCAATGAGCGCAAAGTGTCGCGCGGCACATACCTTTTTTTGCGGACTCGGTGTATCGTCCGTGTGCCGCTGAGGTAGCGGCGCCTAGCGATCAGGTCACCCGGTTTTTGCGAGGAGGCACGGGCATGACTCGGAATGGTCAATCTACCCTATTGCGGCAGCTGCGCAAGGGCGGCGCCATCGACAGCGAGGGCCTCGACAAGCAGGACATGGTCGATGCCACGCAGGAATTGGGCCTGACCCTGCTGGTGGCCGATTGCGATCGCGCGCGCAGCCGCTCCGCGGTGTTGCGCGCCATTGCCAAGGCCGTGGATTTTCCCGAGTTCTTCGGCGGCAATCTGGATGCCCTCTACGATTGCCTGTGCGATACCGTGCTCGACAACAAGTCGGGCGGCATCGTGCTGTGGCTGTACCGGCTGCATTCCGGCGATCCGGTGTTGGCCGACGATGCCAGCCTGATCGAAGGCGTATGCGCCGATACGGCTCAGTTTGCCAGCGAGAACGGCCGCGTGTTTTCCTATGTGATCGAGCACGCCGGCCGGCATCCCGACCCGGAACCCGGCGTGGCGGCGGCGCCGTACGGCGAGAACTAGGCAGGGGCGGGCGGCCCGCGGGGGTGCCATCCCTTGGGCTGCTACCGGTCTTCCGGGCTTACCAATCCAGCAGGGCGCTTGCCGCCGCGATCAAGGCCAGGCCCGCCGTCTCGGTGCGCAGCACCCGCGGGCCGAAGCGCACGGCCTGCACGCCGGCGCGTTGCGCGGCCTGCAGCTCCTCCTCCGACCATCCCCCCTCGGGTCCGACCAGCAGGCTGATGTCGGCGTCCGTCCGTCCGGCCAGCGGCGCGAGCGCCTCGGCCAGCGTGGCGCCGGCCTCGGGGTGGCACAGCAGGCGCAGGCCGGCGGCGGGCTGCGCCAGCCAGTCTTCCAGGGTGCGGGGGGCGTCGATGGCCATCAGCCGGTTGCGGCCGCACTGCTCGGCCGCCGCCTGGGCGATGCGCCGCCAGTGCGCCAGGCGCTTGCCGGCCCGGTCACCGGAAAGCTGCACCACGCTGCGCCGGGCCCGGATGGGGGCCAGGGCGGCGGCGCCGAGCTCCACGGCCTTCTCCACCACCCAGTCCATCTTGTCGCTGCCCGGCAGGCCCTGCACCAGCGTGACGCGCCCCGGCAGCTCGGCTTCGCGCGGGTCGAAGCCGCCCAATTGGGCCCAGGCCTCCTTGCCTTCGATCCGCAGCACGGCCGGGTATTCGCCGCCCGTGCCGTCGAACAGCGCGATGGATTCGCCGTCGCGCAGCCGCAGCACGCGCACGGCATGGTGCGCC
>DASWPO010000294.1:0-2009 GCA_036404015.1 Bordetella sp.
TCGGCAGTCTTCAATCGGGAGGCAGCGGCCTGGCCTGGCTCTCGGAACTTGCCCCGGCCGCCTGCCAACCAGGCAGCGAGGGGCTTTTCGTTTTTACGCTGCAGACGTGGAAACCTGCGCCAATAACGGCTGCAGGCTTTCGTCCACGCTAAGTTCGGACAGCACCGCTCCCGCGCAGCCGCCGTCCGACAACGCGTGCAGGACATGCAGCGCATCCGGCTTCAGGCGCGCCAGCACGAGCCGCTGATTGCGCGCCCGGCATTCGGCGGCGAAGGTCTGCAGGGCCTCGAGCGCCGTGCCATCGAGGTCGGGGCTTTCCTCCCGGCTGAGCATGACGGCCCGGACCGGCGGCTGCGCCTGCTGAATCAGCTGCCGCACGCCATTGAGCAGTTTGTCGGCGTTGGCGAAGAACAGCTGCGCCTTGGGCCGCACGATGAGCACGGCCAGCACCGCCGCCACGGCCTCGGGAATGAGCAGGCCGGCGATCGATACGGCCGCGATGAGATCGCGCATCAGCCCTTGGCCTCGACGATGCCGGACCAGCCTGGCAGATAGCGCGCGTCCTGCTCGTGCGCCAGCGCCAGCGCCATATCCAGCGCCTTGGAGAAATTCTTGCGGACGGCCGCCGGCGTGATGCGCGGGCGCAGGTAGTCGGCCCACAAGAACTCGCTGAACGGCGTGGCTTCCTTGGCATAGCCGCCCGAGGTGCGCATCTCGCCCGCCAGGCTGCGATAGGGATCGTCCTTGAGCCGGGTCAGGGTCTTGGGCAAGCGGGCGTAATCACGGCGCGAGCCATCGACATCGTAGGGATGCACCCATAGGTTGTGTTCCATCATCCGCCAGAAGATCGTCATGTCGAGCCAGGAAAGATCCTTGAGCAGCATGATCCGCGCATCGGCCACGTCTTCTTCGATCAAGGCCAGGCCCAGGTGGTGGTGATCGACGATGAAGTACTCGCCGCCCGGGCCCAGCACGGCCGGGAACCAATGCGTCTCGAGCGTGCTGCGGCGCTCTTTCTTGCCCAGCGTCTGCCAGTGCTTGCGCTTGGCCTGGACCTCGCGGTAACCCACCGTCATCTGCGTGGGCCGCAGGCGATCGAGCCGCGCCGAGATCAAATGCACGTCGTTGCCGTATGCCATGTGCTGGGTTCCCTTGCGAATTCCGCGCGAAGTGCGGCGCGGCAAGATCGTAGTCCTATCCAGGCCTGGAATAGCGTTCCCGCCATCCCCCGGAATAGCGAACGAATATTGCCGGCCGCTTTCCCGCTTGCTGACCTGCAGTTGAAATATTTGTCGGCATTTTCCTAGGGACTTTCCCCTATAAGAAAAAACCCTAATAAATTCAAATATTTACCGGAACAGCCATTACTATTGCGAATTGGAACACATGCGAAAATCTCGCCACTGTCGATACCCTCGGCAGAAGACCCTGTCGGCATGTTTTAACTGCAACCCAATTCAAGGGGCCAAAGCATATGAAGTTTCAACTCAAATCCACCAGCACCGTTCTGATCATGTCCGGTATCGCCCTGGCCTTCAGCCAGGCCGCTGTCGCCGACGTCACCGTGAAGATCGGCAGTGCCGCCCCGCTGACTGGCGGTATCGCCCACATCGGCCAGGATCAGGCCGACGGCGTCAAACTGGCCATCGACGAAATCAACAAGACAGGCCTGACCATCAACGGCGAAAAGGTCACGCTGGAATTCGACTCCCAGGACGACGCCGCCGATCCGAAGACCGGCACGCAGGTCGCCCAGAAGCTGGTCGACGACGGCGTGGTCGCCGTGGTGGGCCACCTGAACTCGGGCGTGTCCATCCCCGCCTCGAAGATCTATGCCGCCGCCGGCGTCGCCCAGATCACCCCGGCCTCGACCAACCCCAACTACACGCTGCAAGGCCTGAAGACCACCTTCCGCGTGATCGGCACCGACGCGCAGCAAGGCCCCACCCTGGCCAAGTACACCAAGGAAATGAAGGCCAAGAGCGTCGCCATCGTCGATGACGCCACCC
>DASWPO010000295.1:0-11125 GCA_036404015.1 Bordetella sp.
CAGCGGCTCGGTGTAGCCGTTGGGCTGGCTCAGGCCCTCGAACACCAGCGCGCAGGCCGCCCGGTAGGCGAACGAGGCCTGGAAATCCGGCGCCATCGGCCGGTAGTGCGGGTCGGCCGCGTTCTGCCGGTCGACCACCGCGGCCATGCGCTGGAAGGTTTCCTCGACCTGGGCGCGATCGGCGATGCCGTGGCGCAGCCAGTTGGCGATGTGCTGGCTGGAGATGCGCAGCGTGGCGCGGTCTTCCATCAGGCCGATGTCGTGGATGTCGGGCACCTTGGAGCAGCCCACGCCCTGGTCGATCCAGCGCACCACATAGCCCAGGATGCCCTGGGCATTGTTCTCGATCTCGGCGCGGATCTGCTCGGGCTTCCATTGCGGCGCGGCCACCACGGGCACGGTCAGCAGGCCTTCCAGCAGCTGGTCGCGCACGCTGGCGTACGGGGTCTTTTCCAGTTCCTGCTGCACGGCCTGCACGTCGACCATGTGGTAGTGCAGGGCATGCAGCGCGGCCGCGGTGGGCGAGGGCACCCAGGCGGTGTTGGCGCCCGCCTTGGGCTGGGCGATCTTCTGCTCCAGCATGGCGGCCATCAGGTCGGGCATGGCCCACATGCCCTTGCCGATCTGCGCATGGCCGCGCAGGCCGCAGTCCAGGCCCACCAGCACGTTGTTGCGCTCGTAGGCGGAGATCCAGATGCTGGACTTCATGTCGCCCTTGCGCATCATGGGGCCGGCTTCCATGGCCGTGTGCATCTCGTCGCCGGTGCGGTCCAGGAAGCCCGTGTTGATGAACACCACCCGCTCGCTGGCCGCCTGGATGCAGGCCTTGAGGTTGACGCTGGTGCGGCGCTCCTCGTCCATGATGCCCATCTTGAGCGTATTGCGCGGCAGGTCCAGCAGGTCTTCGACGCGCGTGAACAGCTCGCTGGCGAACAGCACCTCGGCCGGGCCGTGCATCTTGGGCTTGACGATGTAGATGGACCCCGTGCGGGAGTTGAGCTTGTTCTTGAGGTCGGGCAGGGCGCCCAGCGTGGTGAGCACGGCGTCGAGGATGCCCTCGGGCAGTTCGCGGCCTTCTTCGTTGACCACGGCCGGCGTGGTCATCAGGTGCCCCACATTGCGCACCAGCATCAGCGAGCGGCCGTGCAGGGTCAGGCTGCCGCCCTGGGGCGCGGTGTAGCGGCGGTCGGGGTTCATGCGGCGGGTGAAGGTCTTGCCGTTCTTGGTGACCGCCTCGGCCAGGTCGCCCTTCATCAGGCCCAGCCAGTTGCGGTAGATGTGCACCTTGTCGTCGGCATCGACGGCGGCCACCGAGTCTTCGCAGTCCATGATGGTGGTGATGGCGGCCTCGACCAGCACGTCCTTCACGCCGGCGGCGTCGGTCTTGCCGATGGCGTGGCCGCGGTCGACCTGGATCTCGAAGTACAGGCCGTTGTTGCACAGCAAAATGGCCGAGGGCTGGGCGGCATCGCCCTGGTAGCCGGCGAACTTCTCGGGCGACTGCAGGCCGGTCCCGCCTTGCGGGGTGGCGACCACCAGCTTGCCGTCGCGGACCGCGTAGCCGGTGGCATCGGCATGCGAACCCTCGGCCAGCGGCGCGGCCTGGTCGAGGAAGGCGCGCGCCCGGGCGATGACGGCCTGGCCGCGCTTGGGGTTGTAGTCGCCGGTGGGCGCCATGTCGCCGCCCTGGTCGATGGCGTCGGTGCCGTAGAGCGCGTCGTACAGGCTGCCCCAGCGCGCGTTGGCGGCGTTGATCGCGTAGCGCGCGTTGGAGACGGGCACCACCAGCTGCGGCCCGGCCTGCAGGGTGATTTCCGTGTCGACGTTGGCCGTATGGACCTTCACCACGGCCGGCGCGGGCTGCAGGTAGCCGATGCTTTCGAGAAAGGCGCGGTAGCCCGACGGGTCGGTGATCGGGCCGGGATGGGCGCGGTGCCAGTTGTCGAGCTCTTGCTGGAACTGGTCGCGGCGGGTGAGCAGTTCGCGGTTGCGCGGCGCCATTTCGCGGGCCAGGGCCACGAAGCCTTTCCAGAACGTGGCGCTGTCCAGGCCGGTGCCGGGCAGGGCCTCCTGCTCGATGAAGTCGTACAGGGATTTGGCCACCTGCAGGCCGTGTTGATTGATGCGAGGGGTCGTCATGCGCGTCTCGATGGTGGATTGTTGGTATGGTGCCGCCGCGCTTTTTTTATCACTGTGCGGTGTCACCGAGATGATGGCCGCGCGGGGCGGGGCTTGTCCATATCAAAACCACTGGTCATACCAGTTTTTCTATCTTGCACTTTGGGGTGCTGGAATTTTTTCCTTTATATTTCATTGGGTTGATAAAAAACCCTGCGTTGGGCCGGGCATGGCCAAAAATTGGTCATACCAGTCCCGCGCACAGCCGGCCCGTATTCCCGGGCGCGGTTTTCAGGAAAAGCCATGGATAGGCAAGTCGAACCGCCCGCCCGCTTGGTCGCCGACGTCGTCGCCGAGCGCGTCGAGGGCCTGATCGCCGACGGGGTGCTCAAGAGCGGGCAGCTCCTGCCTTCGGAGCGCCGCCTCACCGAAAAGCTGGGCGTGTCGCGCACGGCGCTGCGCGAGGGCCTGCGCCTCTTGCGCGCGCGCGGCATCATCCATACCGAGCAGGGCAAGGGCTCCTACGTGGCGCAGATCGCGCAGGTCGATGCCGGGCCGCTGGTGCATTTGTTCCATTCGCAGCCCCGCACGCTGTACGACCTGCTCGAGGTGCGCGCCCTGCTCGAAGGCGAGTCCGCCCGCCTGGCCGCCCTGCGCGGCACCGAGGCCGACTTCATCATGATCCGCCGCCGCTACGAGGCCATGCTGGCCGCGCACGACCAGGGGGCGGACACGACCAGGCACGCCCACCTCGACCATGCTTTCCACTTGTCGGTATGCGAGGCCTCGCACAACCCGGTGCTGGTGCACACCCTGCAGGCGCTCAATGACCTGATGCTGGGTTCGGTGTTCGCCTGCGTCAACAACCTCTACCACCGCGAGCCGCACAAGCGCGAGATCGACAGGCAGCACGCCGATCTGTTCGATGCCGTCATCAACCGCCAGCCCGGCCCGGCGCATCGCGCCGCGACCGCGCACGTGGACAGCGTGCGGCAGAACTTGAGCGACATCGAGCAGGAAGAGCAGCGCCTGGTGCGGGCGACGCGGCGGCTGGAGGGGTGGGCCTAGGCGGGGGGCGGGCGCTTACCCGGCCCGCTCGGCCACGACGCGATGGACCCGCTTGCCGGAGGATTGGTTGATGGCGTCTTCGCTGAACACGATGCGGGTGCCTGGCAGATTGCCCGTGACCAGTCCGGCATCGAAGACGGAATACAGCCTGCCGGCCTTGCCCCGCAGGTCCGCGTCTTCGGTCACGCGCCAGCTGAGGTAGAGCACGCCGCCCGGCTTACAGCAAGGCGCCGCCCAGCGCCGCCACGATCAGGATCACGCCCACCCACAGATTGGCGCGGAACAGCTTGAAATTACGGTCCGGCTTTTGCAGGTCGAACACGGCCATCTGCCAGCCGAAATGCACGGCCAGCGCGATCATGCCCAGGTAATAGAACCAGCCTGCATCCAGGCTGTACCCGGCCCAGGTCCACAGCAGCAGGGTGGCGAGGTAGAAGCCGCCTATCCATTGCTTGCCGCGGTCGGCAAAGCGCATGGCCGTGGAGCGCAGGTTCAGGCGCAGGTCGTCGCGCACGTCCACATAGGCATAGAGGCTGTCATAGCCTATCTGCCACAGCACCGCGCCCAGCCACATGGCCACGCTGGCCAGGGGCAGCACGCTGCGCGTGTCCGACCAGGCCATCAGCATGCCCCAGTTGAAGCAGATGCCCAGCACGGCCTGCGGCCAGTAGGTGACGCGCTTGCAGAAGGGGTAGATGAAGACGAAGGGCAGCACCGCCAGCGCCAGCCAGCGGGAAAAGCCGTTGATGAAGAACAGCAGCGACGCGCACGCCGCCAGCTGCCCGACGAGAAAGGCCACGGCCTGCTTCATGCTGAGCTGCCCGCTGGTGAGCGGGCGAAAGCGCGTGCGCTCGACGTGCTTGTCGATGTCGCGGTCCCACATGTCGTTGACGGTGCAGCCGATGCCGCGCATCAGCAGCGCGCCCAGCGAGAACACGATGAGCCGCAGCAAGGTGGGCCAGCCGTCCGCGGACTGCACCAGCGCGGCGATGCAGGGCAGCAGGGTCAGCCACGTGCCGATCGGCCGGTCCAGCCGGCACAGCCGGGCGTAAGGCCGCCACGGCTTGGGCAGCCAGCGCTCGACCCAATCGTCGAAGACGATGTCGTTCAGGTCAGGAGAAGAAGAGGTCGTGGAAGTCATGACGGCCATGCGGCTCATGAACTCAAGACATCAGACCTTCTGCTTGAGCAACTTGCCCAGCACAGCGATCCCCGCGCGGATCTTCTCCTCCGGCACGGTGGCGAAGCTCAAGCGCAGGGTGTTGTGCTGCGCCTTGCCGGCGAAGAACGGCGCGCCGGGCACGAAGGCCACGTTCTGCTCCACTGCTTCGGCCAGCAGCTTTTGCGCGTCGATGTGCGCGGGCAGCGTCACCCACAGGAACATGCCACCCTCGGGCCTGGTCCAGCTCACCCCGGCGGGAAACTCACGCTCGATGGCCTCCAGCATGCAGCTGCCCTGCTTGCGGTAGATCTCGCGCACGGCGGGCAGGTGCTGGGCCAGGAAGCCGTCCTTGACCGTCTCGTACACGGCCATCTGCGTGAGCGTGGGCGTGTGCAGATCGGTGGCCTGCTTGGCCTGCACCAGCTTGTGGATGATGTTGGCGTGCGCGGCGATGTAGCCCAGGCGCAGGCCGGGGGCCAGCACCTTCGAGAACGTGCCCAGGCGGATGATGTTGGCGCCGACCTCGGTGCCCAGCGCCAGCAGGCTGGGCTGTGCCTCGCCGGCGTAGCGCAGCTCGCCGTAGGGGTCGTCCTCGATGATGGGGAGCTTCAGGCTGGCGGCCTTCTGCACCAGGGCCTCGCGGCGCGCGCGGTTGAGCGTGCGGCCGGTGGGGTTCTGGAAATTGGGCAGGGCGTACAGGAAGCGCGCGCCGGCGGCCAGCTCGGGCGTGATCGCCTCGGGCACCAGGCCGCCTTCGTCGGTGGGCACGGTGGCGTAGATGGGCTGGTACTGGCTGAACGACTGCAGGGCGCCCAGGTAGGTGGGGTCTTCCACCAGCACCTTGCTGCCGGAGTCGATCAGGATCTTGCCCAGCAGGTCGAGCGCCTGCTGCGAACCCGACACGATCAGGATGTTGTCGATCGTCAGGTTCGCGCCGGACTTGTTCAGGTCTTGCGCCACCCATTCGCGCAGAGGCTTGTAGCCTTCGGTGGGGCCGTACTGCAGGGCGGCGCGGCCATTGGTGGCCAATACCTTGTCGAACGCCGCGCGCATGACCTCTACCGGAAAGCCCGCGGGGGCCGGCAGGCCGCCCGCGAAGGAAATGACCTCGGGCCGTTCGGTGACCTTGAGGATTTCGCGGATGGCGGAGCTGGTGAGCTGGTTGGCGCGTTCCGAGAAGACGCACTCGGGTTAGTAAGGTTTGTCCATGATGGGGTTCGCAAAGGAAAGAGCTGGAAACGGCCGGGGAAACACCCGCCGGGCCGTCTATTGTCACATATAGCCCAGGCGCCGGCAGGGGCGGGCCGGCCGGTCACCCGGCACGAATTGCGCCAATACGGTTACATTCGAGCGACAACAAACAGCCGGCATGCCGACCGGCTTTCCAGGAGACGAACGCATGACGGCTTCGCCCGTATCCGTACCCGAATATGACTACATCATCGTGGGCGCCGGCACGGCCGGCTGCCTGCTGGCCAACCGGCTGTCGGCCGACCCGGCCGCGCGCGTGCTGCTGCTGGAGGCTGGCGGCCAGGACGACTGGCACTGGATCCACATTCCCGTCGGCTACCTGTATTGCATCGGCAACCCGCGCACCGACTGGTGCTACCGCACCCAGGCCGATCCCGGCATCGCCGGCCGCAGCCTGGGCTATCCGCGCGGCCGGGTGCTGGGCGGCAGCTCGTCGATCAACGGCATGATCTACATGCGCGGCCAGCGCGCCGACTACGACGGCTGGGCGGCGCAGGGCAATGCCGGCTGGGGGTGGGACGACGTGCTGCCGCTTTTCAAGGCCGTCGAAGACCACCATGCCGGCGCCAATGCCTTTCACGGCGCCGGCGGCGAGTGGCGCGTCGAGCGCCAGCGCCTGGCCTGGTCGCTGCTCGACGCCTTTCGCGCCGCGGCGGCGCAGGCCGGCATTGCCCCGGTGAACGACTTCAACCAGGGCGACAACGAGGGTTGCGATTATTTCGAGGTCAACCAGCGCCGCGGCGTGCGCTGGAACGCGTCCAAGGCCTTTCTTCGCCCGGCGCTGCGCCGGCCCAATCTGCAGGTGATCACCGGGGCGCAGGTGGCCGGGCTGTCGTTCGAGGGCCGGCGCGCCCGGGGCGTGCGCTATCGCCTGGCCGACGGCGTGGAGCGCGAGGCCCGCGCCGTGGGCGAAGTGGCGCTGGCGGCCGGCGCCATCGGTTCGGCGCAACTGCTGCAGGTTTCCGGCATCGGGCCGCAGGCGCTGCTGTGCTCGCTGGGCGTGCCGGTGCTGCACGAGTTGCCCGGCGTGGGCGGCAACCTGCAGGACCACCTGCAACTGCGCCTGGTCTACCAGGTCAGCAACGCCCGCACGCTCAACACCATGGCCAATTCCCTGTGGGGCAAGGCCGCGATGGGCCTGCAATATGCCCTGGCCCGGCGCGGCCCGCTGGCCATGGCGCCTTCGCAGCTGGGCGCTTTCGCCCGCAGCGGCCCCGAGCAGGCGCGCGCCAATGTCCAATACCACGTGCAACCCCTGTCCCTGGAGAAGTTCGGCGAGCCCCTGCACGGCTTCCCGGCCTTCACCGCCTCGGTCTGCAATCTGCAGCCCAAAAGCCGCGGCCATGTGCGCATCGCCAGCGCCGATGCGCGCACCGCGCCCGAGATCCTGTGCAACTACCTGTCCACGGACGAGGACTGCAAGGTGGCCGCCGACAGCATCCGGCTCACGCGCCGCATCGTGTCCCAGCCCGCGCTGGCGCCGTACCGCCCCGAAGAGCGCAAGCCCGGCGCCACGCTGCAAAGCGAGGCCGAGCTCATCGCCGCGGCCCGCGAGATCGGCACCACCATCTTCCACCCCGTCGGCACCTGCAAGATGGGCCATGATCCGCTGGCCGTGGTCGACGACCAGTTGCGCGTGCACGGCATCGAAGGCCTGCGCGTGATCGATGCGTCCATCATGCCCACCATCACGTCGGGCAACACCAATTCGCCCACCCTGATGATCGCGGAGAAAGGCGCGCGCTTGCTGCGCCAGGCGCGCGGCGGGTAAAAAGCCCCCACGCCGCGCCTTCGGCTTGCTGCCCCCCGAGGGGGCCGTTTTTGCCTTGGGAGCGGCCCGGCGGCAAAAAAAGCCCCCACGCCGCGCCTTCGGCTTGTTGCCCCCCGAGAGGGCCGTTTTTACCTTGGGACGGCCCTGCGGTAAAAAGGCGTATGCCGCACACCATCGAAATCGCCGCGACCCTGTGCTTTGCCGTCGCGGTGCTGCATACCTTTTCCGTGCCGTTCTTCGCGCGGTTGGCGCATCGCGGCGGCCCGCATGCCGGCGCCTGGCACCTGCTGGCCGAGGTCGAGGTCGTCTTCGGCGTCTGGGCCTTCATATTGATGGTCGTCATGGCCCTGCTGGCCAATGTACGCGACGCCACGCACTACCTGGATACGCGCAATTTCACCGAGCCGCTGTTCGTGTTCGCCATCATGGTGGTGGCGGCCAGCCGGCCGGTGCTCGAGCTGGTGCGCCTGCTGCTGCGGGGCGCGCTGCGGCTGCTGCCGGTGCGCCGCGAGCTCGGCCTGTTCTGGCTGGTGATGGCGCTGGTGCCGCTGGCCGGTTCCTTCATCACCGAGCCGGCGGCCATGACGCTGGCCGCCATCCTGCTGCGCGAAGGCTATCTCCGCGCGCCCGGGCATACCGGGTTCAAGTATCTGGCGCTGGGCGTGTTGTTCGTCAATGTGTCCATCGGCGGGGTGTTGACCGCCTACGCCGCGCCGCCGGTGCTGATGGTGGCCACGACCTTCGGCTGGGACACGGCCTATATGTTCCGGCACTTCGGCGACCGGGCCGTGGTGGCGGTGCTGGTCAACGCCTTGGGGCTGGTCCTGGTCTGCCGCACGGCCATCCTTGATTCCGCGCTGCAGTCGGCCGGCCAGGGCGAAGGCAAGGCGGGCGGCCGCGCGCCGGTGCCGCCCCTGGTGATAGCCGTGCACCTGCTCTTTCTGGTCGGGGTGGTGCTCGCGGCCCACCATCCCGCGGTGTTCCTGGGACTGCTCATGCTGTTCATCGGCTTTTGCCGCGCCTACGAGCGCCACCAGGACCGCCTGTTGATCAAGGAAGGCCTGCTGGTGGGGTTCTTCCTGGCCGGGCTGGTCGTGCTGGGCGGCCTGCAGCAGTGGTGGCTGCAGGAACTGCTGGGCAGCCTGCCGCCCCTGGTGCTGTACTGGGGCGCCATGGCGCTCACCGCGCTGACCGACAATGCGGCGCTCACCTACCTGGGGTCGCTGGTCCAGGGCACCAGCGAAGCCTGGCGCGTCATGCTGGTGGCCGGCGCCGTCACCGGCGGCGGGCTCACGGTCATCGCCAATGCCCCCAACCCGGCCGGCTACGCCTTGCTCAAGGGCGCCTTTCCCGACGGCGCCGTTTCGGCCGGCCGGCTCTTCTTGGCCGCCCTGGCGCCGACCCTGGTCGCGGCGGCCGCGTTCCTGCTGATTTAACGCATCTGCATCAGGCGCGTTTCAAGTACCTGGAGAAAATCCTGCCGCTGCCCGGCTACGATGTAGACATATGTATTTCCGCCCACCTGTTTATAAATGATCCGGTGATGTGAAGTCTGGGTCATCAGGTAGCCATCGATGCCTAGCTCAATGAGCTCGACAACAGGGACGCCATTGAGCTTGCCCTGATCCAGGGCATCCATCTGGTCATAGACCTCTTCCAAGGCCTGGTCGCAAAGCGCCGAGCCCCATTTGGCCAGCATGTAGTCTTGCAGCGCGGCCAGATCTGCCTGCGCCTCGGACACATGGAAAACGGTCATCAGCGCATGCCCTTGCGTCGCTTCGCAAGCCGGGCCCTGGATTCCTCCGCGGTAAGCACTTTGCCTTCGAGCCGGCTTTTCTCGCCCATGGCGACGAGCTTCAGGAGGGCGAGGCGCTCCTGGTCCTGTTCGTAGGTCTTGATGTCCATGACCACCATCTTGGCTTCGCCGTTGTGCGTGATGATGTAGGGGGCCGGGTCTTCCGCGAAGCCTTTGGCGATGTCGGCCGCATGGGTGCGCAGGTATGAAATGGGTTTGATCTGGACCGAGAGCTTCATGGCGTACTCATGGATGTATCGTATGAAATTTATACTAAATTTCATACGATAGTACAAGATGGCGTCCGTATGCCGCCGTGCGGCGCGCGACGAGCCGATGCCACGACGGCCATGCCGCCCGGCTGTCTTGCCAGTTCGGGCTAAAATCTCCCGTTTCTCCCTCATGTCTCCGGCGCCCTGGTTGCGGGGTGCGTGGTCCAATATGCCTATCTATGCCTACAAGTGCAGCGCCTGCGGCCATGCCGAGGACGTGCTGCAGAAAATTTCCGACGCGCCCCTGACGGTCTGCCCCAGCTGCGGCCAGGCCACCTATGCCAAGCAGGTCACGGCGGCCGGCTTCCAGCTCAAGGGGTCGGGCTGGTATGTCACCGACTTCCGCGGCAATGGCGGCAGCGGCGGCGCTTCGCCGCCGGCCAAGCCGGCTGCCGCATCGGGCGACAGCGGCGGCTCCGCCGCGCCCGCTGCCCCGGCCTCTCCGACGACGCCTTCGTCGTCGTCCACCTGATCAAGGCCGGGCGCCGTGTTCAAGAAATTCTTCATCACCGGTCTGCTGGTCTGGGTTCCGCTGGCGATCACCCTTTGGGTGATCAGCCTGGTCGTGACCACGCTCGAGGCCTTCGTGCCCGGCTTCCTGTCCTCCGAAGCGCTCTTCGGCATGCAGATCCCGGGCTTCGGCTTCGTGCTGGTGATCGTGGTGATCCTGCTCACCGGCGTCTTCACGGCCAACTTCCTGGGCCGCAGCCTGCTGGTCCAGTGGGAGCGCCTGCTCAGCCATATTCCGCTGGTGCGGTCCATCTACAACTCGGTCAAGCAAGTCAGCGACACCGTGCTGGCGCCCAACGGCCGCGCTTTCCGCCAGGCCGTGCTCATCGAATACCCGCGCAAGGGTTCGTGGACCATCGCCTTTCTCACGGGCGAGCCCGGGGGCGAGGTGGCCGAGCGCCTGCCGGGCGAACACCTGAGCGTGTACGTGCCCACCACGCCCAACCCCACGTCGGGTTTTTTCCTCATCATGCCGCGTTCCGAGGTCATCGAATTGCAGATGACGGTCGACGCCGCGCTCAAGTACATCGTCTCGATGGGCGTCGTGGCGCCAGCCGTGCATGAGGCGCCCGAGGCCCTGCCCGAGGCGTCCGATGCGCGTATCGTCGCGCAAGCGGCGCCGCCCGCCGAATCGTAATCTTTGAATCCATATCCCACACGGAGCTTTTCCATGAGTCGCACCTGCTACACCGGTCACGTTTGCCGCGATCATCTCGGCCAGACTGTCACCTTGTACGGTTGGGTGAATCGGCGCCGCGACCATGGCGGCGTGATCTTCATCGACATGCGCGACCGCGCCGGCCTGGCCCAGATCGTGTTCGATCCCGACAATGCCGAAGCCTTCAAGATCGCCGAAAGCCTGCGCAACGAATTCTGCATCCGCATCACCGGCCTGGTGCGCGAGCGCCCCGAGGGCACGACCAACCCCGAGCTGGCCTCGGGCGAAGTCGAGATTCTCTGCCGCGAGGTCGAAATCCTCAACGCCTCGGTCACGCCGCCCTTCCAGCTCGACGACGACAACCTGTCGGAAACCACGCGCCTGACGCACCGCGTGCTCGACCTGCGCCGCTCGCAGATGCAGCGCAACCTGATGCTGCGCTACCGCGTCTCCATCGAAGTGCGCAAATACCTCGACGAGCTGGGCTTCATCGACATCGAAACCCCCATGCTCACCAAGA
>DASWPO010000296.1:0-22760 GCA_036404015.1 Bordetella sp.
CACGCCCAGGTTGGCGGCCACGGTGCTCTTGCCCACGCCGCCCTTGGCGGCCACGACGGCGATGACCGTTACCATGACGATCCCTTGCCTTGCGCTGCGTCCGCAACCGGCGCGGCCCGCGCCAGCCGGGCGAACACACCGCTCAGGCTCGACGGCTGCGCGGGAACGGCGGCAGGCGCCGGGACGACCGGTTCGGGCATGCTGGGAGCAGCCGCCGGCTCGGGCACGGCCTGGACGGCCTGCGCTATTTCAGGCATGACAGGAACGATGGCGGGCTCGAGCACGGACGGCATGACTGCCGGCGATACCGCTACGGGCGCTACCGGCGGTTCGAACGGCGCGGCAGGGACCGCCAGCGGCTCGGGCACAGCCTGGGTCATCGGCGGCGCGGACATCTCCACGGGAGACATCGGCGGCGCGAACGGCATGGCAGAGGCCGGCGGCGGCGCAAACACAGTAGGAGAGACTGGCTGCGAAACAGGCGCGGCGGGAACGACAGGTGCGGCAGGCGCCGCTGTCGGCATCTCGTTCAAGGCCCGCTCGAACTCGTGGACCACCAACCCGGGCTCGACACGCCGCGGCACGTCTTGCAAGGCCATGGGCTGCACGGCTTGCGGTTGGGCGGCCAGGGGCGGGACAACCACGGGCTCGCCCCAGGGCGAGGCGGCCTGCGGCGCGATAGGCTGCGCTGCCTGCGCGACCTGTGCCACCGTCTCGACGGGCATGCTTGCCGGCGCGTCACTCGCAACCACCGGCCCCCCCATCACCGGCACCACCGCGGCGCGGTTCGGCCGCACGGCGGACAGCATCGGCCAGCGCTCGCCCGAGGCCTGGGCCTGCTCCGCGTGCCCCACTTCCTGGTACTGCGACGGATTTCCCCCCGTCCATTGGTAAAGATTCGTGATGTCCGTGGATCTGCTCATGCGTCACCTTGCGCCGTATGCTGCTCACATCTATCGGAAACCTGCGCGCCATGGCCAGCACGCGCCGGAATGACGCCTGCGGCTCGCGCGCTGCAGGCTTGCCGCCTCATTTGCCGAAATGGAAAACCGTCGCGCCCAGCGCGCCGGAATCGCGTGCCGAGGTCACCCGCAATTCCGGATCGGCCCCCAACTGGCGCATCCACCATTCGTAGGCGCCTTCCAGGAAGGCGCCGGACCAAGCCTGGTTATCTGCACCGAACGCCGCCTGCAAGGGCGCGTAGTAATGGGTCAACACGAGCTTGTCTTCGGCTTCGCCGATCTCAACCCAGCCCCAGTCCAGCGCGTCCCAGACCCGGTTGATGGCCGCCTGCAGATCGGTGATCGTGCCGGCGTTGGCCAGCGCGTGATCGCGGGCGAAGTGCTCGCCTGTGCGGCGCATCACCTTGCCCAGATGGTTGGATGTCAGATCCTGCGTCAATTCCGTCGCGAAAATCGACAGGAATGCGCGCCACTGGGGCGAACACAGGCGGTTGTTGATGTAGTGGCTGACAGCGATGGCGTTATCCACAAGTTCCTCCGGCAAGACCATCGACACGGCATGTCCGTGTCAGGCGGACATACCTAAGGCTCCCGCAGCCGTGGGCTGCGAGGATCTGGAATCAATTAGTGATTGCGTGCCGCACCAGGCTTGCGCCCGGGACCCGGCCGACGACAAACCCGGCCGGCATGATCATGCGCCGGGAGACATTCGGGTCGGACGCGCGATGGCAAGAAAACGGAATGAACGAACGCTTGGCTTGAAAGCGTCGGGCTGAGCTTCTGAAAACAGTCACGGCAGTTCTGCCATATCTGGCAAGGCGGAGCTGCGGTTTTCTGGCCGCATTCTTGAAGCATAACCTTGCGTCTTCAGCGCATGTCCCCGGATCTCCGTGATGTTGGGGCCACATGCCATTGGCTATTCTAATGGCTACATCAATTGATACCAATAAATTATTTTTACGGGTTTCAGACTACATTTAAATAATTACTTAACCAAATATTGACAATTGCAGGTAACAAAAGCACGCCTCCGCTATGAAGAAGCGCCGGTTTTAGCCCCCATATCGTGCCATAAAGGCCCTGCTTGCCCCGATCGTTACCAAGGGTTTTCCTTAGTTCCAATCATCACCAATTCTGTCGTTTTTTACGATTTCGCCATTCCGTCTCGCCGCCGCATCCGGCGACGCGCAGCCATTCCGGCGGCCGCGCGCCGTTTCGAGCGTTCGCCGCGCTTGCCTTCGGCCTGGGCGTCCCCATATGGTTAACTGTCCCTTCTTCACACGCCGCACGGAACATGACCGCCCCCAATCCGCTACTCGCCCCCACCGCCGACCTGATCGACTACGCCGCGGTCCGGCCCGAACACATCGAGCCCGCTGTCGACGAACTGCTGGCGCTGGCCAGGAAGGCCGTGGACGAGGCGGCCTCGCCCGGCCTGCCCGCCACCTGGGAGGCCGTGGTCGAGCCGCTGGACGGCACCTCCGAGCGCCTGTGGCGCGCCTGGTCGGTGGCCGGCCACCTCAACGCCGTGGTCAATACGCCCGAGCTGCGCGAAGCCTACAACGCCGCGCTGCCCAAAGTCACCGAATTCTCCACCTGGGTGGGCCTGCATGAAGGCCTGTACCGCCAATACCAGCGCCTGCACGCCGAGCCCGGCTTCGCCGCCTGGCCGGCGGTACGCCGGCGCGTGGTCGACCTGGCCCTGCGCGATTTCCGCTTGAGCGGCGTGCAACTGCAGGGCGCCGACCGCGAGCGCTACGCCGAGATCTCCGACCGCGAAGCGCAGGCTTCGCAGAAGTTTTCCGAGAACGCCCTGGACGCCATCGATGCCTGGTCGCTCTTCCTCGAAGACGCGAGCCGCCTCGACGGCCTGCCCGAAGACGTGCTGGCGGCCGCGCGCGAAGCGGCTCAAGCGGAACAAGAAAAAGGCCCCCACGTTGCGCCTGACGGCTTGCTGCCCCCCGAGGGGGCCTCGCCCGCCTTGGGGCGGCCCGGCGGCGGGCGGAGCAAACCCGGCTACAAGCTCACGCTGAAAATGCCCTGCTATCTGCCCGTGATGCAGTACGCGCGCGACCGCGCGCTGCGCGAGACGCTGTACCGCGCCTATGGCACCGTGGCGTCCGACCAGGGCGATCCGAAGTACGACAACTCCCCGCTCATCGAGGAACTGCTGGCCCTGCGCGCCGAAGAGGCCAGGCTGCTGGGCTACCACGACTTCGCCGAGCTGCGCCTGCAGACCCGCATGGCCCGCTCCGCCGACGAGGTGGTCAAGTTCCTGCGCGACCTCGCCCGCCGCGCCAAACCCTATGCCGAGCGCGACCTGGACCAGTTGCGCGACTACGCGGCCCGCGCGCTGGGACTGCCCGACCTGCAGGCCTGGGACATCGCCTACGCCTCGGAACGCCTGCGCGAATCCCGCTACGCCTATTCCGAGGACGAGCTCAAGCAATACTTCACCGAGCCGCGCGTGCTGGCCGGGCTGTTCGAGGTGATCGAATCGCTGTTCGACGTGCGCCTGCGCGAGACGCCCGTGTCGGCCTGGCATCCCGACGTGCGCGGCGTGCGGGTCGAGAACCCGTCCGGCGAGTTGGTGGGCTATCTGTATCTGGACCTGTACGCGCGCGCCGGCAAGCAGGGCGGCGCCTGGGTCGACAGCGAGCGCAGCCGCCGCCTGGCGGCCGGCCGGCTGCAGACGCCGGTGGTCTACCTCACCTGCAATTTCGCGCGGCCCGGCGGCAGTGTTCAAGACCCCGGCGTTCAAGCCCCCCAAGCCGCGCCTGACGGTTTGCCGCCCGGCGGCAAGCGGCCTGCCCTGCTCACCCACGACGACGTGATCACCCTCTTCCACGAAACCGGCCATGCCCTGCATGCCCTGCTCTCCGAGGTGGACGAGCCGGGCGCCGCAGCCTTCGCCAGCGTGGAATGGGACGCCATCGAGCTGCCCTCGCAGTTCATGGAGAACTTCTGCTGGGAATGGCCGGTGCTGCAAAAGCTGTCGGCCCATGTGGAAAACGGCGAACCGCTGCCGCGCGCGCTCTACGACCGCCTGCTGGCCGCCCGCAATTTCCAGAGCGGCATGCAGACCGTGCGGCAAATCGAATTCGCGCTCTTCGACATGCAGATGCATGCCAGCGCCCAGGGCTTGCCCGTCGCCCAGGTGCTTGAACTGCTGCAGCAAGTGCGCCAGGAAGTCGCCGTGCTCTTCCCGCCCGCCTGGCACCGCCTGCCGCACAATTTTTCGCACCTGTTCTCCGGCGGCTACGGGGCCGGCTATTACAGCTACAAGTGGGCTGAAGTGCTCTCGGCCGACGCCTATGCCGCTTTCGAGGAGGCCGCCCAGGCGTCCCGCCAGGGGCCGCTGGATGCCGCGACCGGCAAGCGCTTTCGCCAGGAAATCCTCGCCGTCGGGGGCGCCCGGCCGGCGGCGGAATCCTTCCAGGCCTTCCGCGGCCGGGCGCCCAGCATCGACGCCCTGCTGCGCCATAGCGGCATGGCCGCCGAGGCCTGATGCCCCTTCTACGGGTTGTTACACATATGGCAAGGAGTCAGGGACAGGCTTGGGTATGATCGTCGCTGCACGGATTCCCCCTCCCTTTATGTAGGAGTACACGCATGCACGTCATCATCATGATCATCGTCGGTTTCATCGTTGGCCTGCTCGCCCGCGCGGTCATGCCCGGCAACCAGAACATGGGCATCATCATGACCACGATCCTGGGCATTATCGGCGCCGTGGTGGCCGGTTACCTGGGCCAGGCCATGGGCTGGTACGCTCCCGGCCAGCCTGCCGGCTGGATCGGCTCGGTGGTTGGCGCGATCATCGTCCTGTTCGTGGTCGGCCTGATCCAGAAAATGCGGGCTTAGTCCTGAGCCGCGACGGGTTTCACGGCCCCATGAAAAACGGCCCCCTACAAAAGGGGGCCGTTTTGCTTTGATGGGCCCGTTGCTTCAGGCCACCCGGCAGCGATCCATCAGGATTGCGGCGGCGTGCCCGCCGCCACCGTGTGCTCGGCCCAGCCGCCGCCCAGGGCCTTGTACAGGTTGATCTGGTTGTTCAGGCGTTCCAGGCGCGTGCCGATCAGGGTCTGCTGGGCCGTATAAAGCGAACGCTCCGAATCCAGCACGCTGAGATAGCTGTCCACGCCCGAGTCGAAGCGCTGCTGCGACAGCTTGTAGGCCAGTTCGCTGGCATCGACGAGCTGGCGCTCCGCGCGGACCTGGTCGTCCAGCGTGCCGCGGCCGGCCAGCGTATCGGCCACTTCGCGGAAACCGGTCTGGATAGCCTTTTCGTAGGTGGCGATCTGGATGTTCTTGCGCACTTTGGACACATCCAGGTTGGCCAGCAGCGCCCCGCCCTGGAAGATCGGTATCGTGATCTTGGGCGCGAAGCTCCAGGCTTCCGACCCCGGATCGAACACGCCCGACCAGGAGGCGCTGGCCGTGCCGGCGAAACCCGTCAAGGTGAACGTGGGGAAGAAAGCCGCCCGCGCGGCGCCGATATTGGCGTTGGCGGAAAGCAGCTGGTGTTCGGCGGCCCGGATGTCGGGCCGGCGCTCGAGCAGGTCGGACGGCAGGCCGGCAGGCAGTTCCAGCGGCAGGATGTCGTCGTGCAGGCGCGGGTCGGCATCGAGCTGCGCCGACACGTCGGCCGGCAGGGGTTCGCCCAATAGCAGCACCAGGGCATTGCGATCCTGCGCGACCAGGCGCATGTACTGCGCCCGGCTGCTCTCGGCCGTGCGCAGGGCCGTCTCGGCCTGGCTCAGGTCGAGGGCCGACGACACGCCCTGGTCGTAGCTCTGCTTGACCAGGTTGTACGACTCCTGGCGGGTTTTCAGCGTCTCGATCGTGAGGGAGAACAGCTCCTGGTCGGCGCGCAGCGTGAGGTAGGACGAAGCCGTCGCGGCGATCAGGCTGAGCTGCGTGGCGACGCGGGTTTCGTCCTGGGCGAAGTAAGTCTGCAAGGCGGCGTCGCTCAGGCTGCGGATGCGGCCGAAGATGTCCAGTTCCCACGATACCGAGGGCCCGACCTGCCAGTTGTGGGAGTCGGTGATGCTGCCCGAGGTAGCCAGGTCGGCCGGAACGCGCTGCGCCGTTCCGGACGCGCTGACGCTGGCCGCCGGCACCAGACTGGCGCGCTCGATACGGTACTGGTCGCGCGTGACCTCGACGTTGAGCATGGCCACTCGCAAATCGCGGTTGTTGGCCAGGGACATCTCGATCAGGCGCTGCAGCAGCGGGTCCTGGAAAAACTCGCGCCAGCCCACATCGGCGGCGGCGCCCTGCACCGAGGCGCCCGGCTGTGCATGCACATAGGCCGGGCCGGTGGGGTAGTTGCCTTCCACCGGCGCGGCGGGCCGTTCATAGGTGGGCGCCAGGGTACACCCGGCCAGCACGCCGGCCAGGGCAAGGGACAAAGGCAGAAGCTTCGCGGTTCTCATCGAAAACATCATCACGAATGGTCTCCGGCGGACGTTTCGACCGAAGGTGCGCCGGGAGCGGCGTCGGGCTTGGCATATTTATCGAGCTTCTCGCTCGGGCGCTTGACCTTGAACAGGTGCAGCACCGTGACGAAGAAGGTGGGCACGAAGAAGATCGCCAGGAACGTACCCGTCAGCATGCCGCCGATCACGCCGGTGCCGATGGCGTTCTGGCTGCCGGAGCCCGCGCCCTTGGACAGCGCCAGCGGCAGCACGCCCAGGATGAAGGCCATGGACGTCATCAGGATGGGACGCAAACGCTGGCGCGCCGCGTGGATGGCCGCCTCGACCAGGCTGCCGCCATGCTCGAAGTTCTCCTTGGCGAATTCCACGACCAGAATGGCGTTCTTGGCCGCCAGGCCCACCGTGGTGAGCAGGCCCACCTGGAAGTACACGTCGTTGGACAGGCCCCGCAGCATCGTGGCCAGCAGCGCGCCGACCACGCCCAGCGGCACCACCAGCATCACCGCCGTGGGGATGCTCCAGCTTTCGTACAGCGCGGCCAGGCACAGGAACACCACGATCAGCGAGATGGCGTAGAGCGCCGGCGCCTGCTGGCCGGACGAGCGTTCTTCGAACGACAGGCCCGTCCAGTCGAAGCCGATGCCCGTGGGCAGCTTGGACGCGATGCCCTCCATGGCAGTCATGGCATCGCCCGAGCTGTAGCCCGGCGCCGGCTGGCCCTGGATTTCGAAGGACGGCACGCCGTTGTAGCGGTTGAGCTTTTGCGCGCCGAAGCTCCAGTGGGCGCTGGCAAAGGCCGAGAACGGCACCATGCCGCCGGCGGCGTTGCGCACGTACCACTTGTTCAGGTCCTCCGGCTGCATGCGCGAATCCGCGGCACCCATCACGTAGACCTTCTTGACGCGGCCGCGGTCGATGAAGTCGTTGACGTACGACGACCCCCAGGCGACCGACAGCACGTCGTCGAGATCGGCGACCGCCACGCCCAGCGCCTTGGCCTTCTCCCGGTCGATGTCGAGGATGTACTGCGGCGCATCTTCGATGCCGTTGGGACGCACGGCGACCAGCCTGGGATCCTTCATGGCCTCGGCCAGCACTTGGTTGCGCGCGGCCAGCAGGGCCTCGTGGCCCACGCCCGCCTGGTCCTGGAGCATGAAGTCGAAGCCCGTGGCGTTGCCCAGTTCCATCACCGCGGGCGGCGCGAACACCGCGATCTGCGCGTCGTGGATGTCGCGGGCGAACTTGACGTTGGCCCGCGCCGCCACGGCCGCGGCGCGCAGATTGGCCGTCTTGCGCTCGTCCCAGTCCTTCAGCTTGATGAACATGATGGCCGCGTTCTGGCCCCGGCCGCCGAAGTTGAACCCGGAGATCATGAAGATCGACTGCACCGCGTCCTTCTCGTCGTTGAGCAGGTAGTTGCTGGCCTCGTTGATGGATTGCGCGGTGCGCTCGGTCGTCGCGCCAGGCGGCGCGGACACCTGGGCGAACAGGATGCCCTGGTCCTCTTCCGGCAGGAAGGCCGTGGGGATGTGCGTGAACAGATAGGCCATGCCGATCACGATCAGCACATAAATGACGTAGATGCGCTTGCTCTTGCTCAGCACGCGCGACACGACATTGCCGTATTTTTCGCTGGCCCGGTCGAAGCTGCGGTTGAACCAGCCGAAGAAGCCCTTCTTGGGCGCATGCGACGGCGGACGCAGGATGGTGGCGCACAGCGCCGGGGTGAACACGATGGCCACGAGCACCGACAGCGCCATGGACGACACGATGGTGATGGAGAACTGCCGGTAGATCACGCCCGTGGAACCGCCGAAGAAGGCCATGGGGATGAACACGGCCGCCAGCACCATGGCGATGCCGACCAGCGCGCCGGTGATCTGCTCCATGGACTTGCGCGTGGCCTGCAGCGGCGACAGGTGGTCTTCGTGCATCACGCGCTCGACGTTCTCCACCACCACGATGGCGTCGTCCACCAGCAGGCCGATGGCCAGCACCATGCCGAACATGGTGAGGGTGTTGATGGTGTAGCCGAAAGCCGCCAGCACGCCGAAGGCGCCCAGCAGCACCACCGGCACCGCCAGGGTCGGCACCAGCGTGGCGCGGATGTTCTGCAGGAACAGATACATCACCAGGAACACCAGCACGATGGCCTCGATCAGCGTCTCGACCACGTCGTCGATGGACAGCTTCACGAAGGGCGTGGTGTCGTAGGGATAGACCACGTCCACGCCCGGCGGGAAGAAGGGCTTGAGCTTGTTGATGGTGTTGCGCACATTCACGGCCGTGTCCAGCGCGTTGGCGCCCGGCGACAGCTTGATGGCCAGGCCCGAAGCGGGACGGCCGTTGTAGGTGCTGTCGATGGTGTAGGCCTGCGGACCCAGCTCGACCTGCGCCACGTCGGACACCCGCACCTGCGAGCCGTCCGGGTTGACCTTGAGCAGGATGTTGCGGAATTGCTCGGGCGTGTTCAGCCGCGAGGGGCCGATCACCGAGGCGTTGAGCTGCTGGCCGGGCACGGCAGGCAGTTGGCCCAGCTGGCCCGAGGCGATCTGTACGTTCTGGTCCTGAATGGCCTTGGTAACGTCGGACGCGGTGAGGCCGTAGCTCACCAGCTTGGCCGGGTTGAGCCAGACGCGCATGGCGTAGGACGAGCCGAACAGCTGGAAGTCACCCACGCCCTCGGTACGGCTGATCGGATCCTGGATGTAGGACGCGACGTAGTCGCCCAAGTCGGCGCGGTTCAGCGATCGATCACGCGAAATGAAGGCCGCCACCATCAGGAAGTTCTTGGTGGCCTTGGTGATGCGGATGCCCTGCTGCTGGACTTCCAGCGGCAGCAGCGGCTGCGCCACGGCCAGCTTGTTCTGCACCTGGACCTGCGCGATGTCGGGGTTGGTGCCCTGCGCGAAGGTCAGCGTGATGGTCATGCTGCCGTCGTTGTTGCTCTCGGAGAAGAGGTACTCGAGATGGTCGATGCCGTTGAGCTGCTGCTCGATGATCTGCACCACCGTGTCCTGCACGGTCTGTGCCGAGGCGCCCGGATAAGTCACCTGCACGGCGATGGCCGGCGGCGCGATATTGGGATACTGGGCCACCGGCATGGTGCGGATGGCCAGCAGGCCCGCCAGCATCAGCACAATGGCGATGACCCAGGCGAAAACCGGCCTGTCAATGAAAAACTTAGCCATGCGCGGGCTCCCTTACTGCTTCGCTTGCTGCGCGGATTGGTCGGGCGACTTCACCGCAACGGGAACGGGCGGGGTCCATTCGGTCGCGGTGACGTCCACGCCCGGGCGCACGCGCTGCAGGCCTTCGACGATGACCTTGTCGCCGGCCTTCAGGCCGTCGGTCACCAGCCATTGGTCGCCCACGGCGCGGTCGGTCTTGATCTGGCGCAGTTCGACCTTGTTCTCGGGCGTCACCACCAGGGCGGTGGGTATGCCGCGCGGGCTGCGGGTCACGCCGCGCTGCGGCACCAGCAGGCCCTGCGGCGCCACGCCGTCGCCCAGGATGGCGCGCACGAACATGCCGGGCAGGAGACTGTGGTCGGGATTGGGGAACAGGGCGCGCAGGGTCACCGAACCGGTGCCCGGATCGACCGTGACTTCCGAGAACTGCAGCTTGCCGGGCAGCGGATATTGCGTGCCGTCCTCGAGCGTGAGCTTGACATCGGCGGCCTGGCCGTCGCTGCTCTTGAGCTGGCCGCTGGCCAGGGCCGACTTCAGGCGCAGCAGCTGCACGCTGGACTGGGCGACGTCGACATACATGGGATCGATCTGCTGGATCGTGGCGATGGGCGAGGTCTGGTTGGCGGTGACCAGCGCGCCCTCGGTCACGGCCGAGCGGCCGATGATGCCGTCGATGGGCGACAGCACCTTGGTGTAGACCAGGTTGACGCGGGCGGTCTCGAGCGCGGCCTTGGCCGACAGGACATCGGCGGCGGCCTGCTGCGAGGCAGCCACGGCGTCGTCATAGGCCTGGCGGCTCACGGCGCGGGTCTCGACCAGCGGCTTGTAGCGGTCGGCCAGCGAGGCGGCCGACCGCTGCGAGGCCTCGGCGCGCGCCAGGGAAGCCTTGCTGCTGTCGAACTGGGCCTGGTAGATGGCGGGATCGATCTGGTAGAGCTGCTGCTGCGCCTTGACGCTGCCGCCCTCGGTGAACAGACGCTTCTGCAGGATGCCGTTGACCTGGGGCCGGACTTCGGCCTCGCGGAAAGCGGCGGTGCGCCCCGGCAGTTCGGTGGTCAGGGTGACCGGCTGGGTCTTGAGCGTGACGACCCAGACTTCGGGCTTGGCAGCTGCCTGGGCAGCGGAGTCCTGCTGCTTGCCGCAGGCGGCGAGCCCCACGGCCAAGGCCAGCGCCAGCACCGACATACCGGACGCCTTGGCGCCGCGCAGGATCAGACTTTGCTTCTTCATTCGGAACTATCCCCGGAAAGTGACGCGTCGCACGCGCCGCCTATATACGCAACCTGTTGTCTATCCATCCTTCGCAATGGACGAAAGCCGTCGGATTGTTGCAATGCAATATACGACCTGGCAAGCCACTTCTTTACCCGGGGACTTACCCAGACAGAGATAAATGGATACATAGACTCAAACTTCGAACCTTACCGCATTTCCGTGACCATACCTATCATGGTGTGCACCAGGATGAGGCGTCTCTCGGTGCAATGCAGCAATCAAGAAATAGATTGAAATAATTGCCCAGCCGGGCAACTTGCCAGCAAGGATAAAACAGGGCAAACAGTTTTTTGTCAGAAATTTTCATCGTCGCGCAGGTAACGCCACTGCCCCGCGGGCAGATCCCCCAGCGCCACCCGGCCGATGCGCACGCGCTTGAGGCCCACCACCTTCAGGCCCACCAGTTCGCACATGCGGCGGATCTGCCGCTTCTTGCCTTCGCGCAATACGAAGCACAACTGGTCGGCGTTCTGCCAGCGCACCTGCGCCGGCCGCAGGGGCTTGCCGTCCAGGGACAGGCCGTGGTTGAGCAAGGCCAGGCCGCTCTCGCTCAGGCGTCCCTGGACGCGCACCAGGTACTCCTTGTCGACGTCGGAATCCTCGCCGATGAGGTGGCGGGCGACGCGGCCGTCCTGGGTAAGGACCAGGAGGCCCTGCGAATCGATGTCCAGCCGGCCGGCGACGGCCAGGCCCTGCAGGTGGGCGCGCGCGAACCTGAGCGCCGTGCGGTCGCCCGCATGCCGCGAACGCTCGCTGATCAGGGCCACCGCCGGGGTGTAGCCCTTTTCGGCCTGGCCGGAGACATAGCCCACGGGCTTGTTGAGCAGGATGGTGACGCGCGCGGTCTGGCGCGCCTGGGCGGCGCGCTCCAGGGTGATGCCCTGGTCGGGATAGGCCCTGGCGCCGAGCTCGGAGACCACGATGCCGTCGACCTTGACCCAGCCGCGCTCGATATAGGCGTCGGCCTCGCGGCGCGAGCACAGGCCGCGCTCGGACATCAGTTTGGAGATGCGTACTTTTTCCATAGGCGGCTATTTTAAGGGGTGGGGGCCGGCCATCCGGGCACGCGCCGGCCGGGCTGGGCATAATACGGAGCCATGACGGATCTCCCCTGCCCCGCCAGCCCCCTGGGCTGGCACGCCGCCCCGCCCCCCTCCCTGCCTGCCCGGCACAAGGCCTGGCTGTTTCGTCCCGGCGCGCTGACGGCGGGACTGCGCAGCCTGGGCGCCATGGATCTGCGGGTGCTGGCCGAATACGCCGCGGGCGTGCCGGCCGACGAGGCCCACGGCATGCGGCTGGCGCCGGGCACGCCGGTCTGGGTGCGGGAGATCGCCATGGCGGTCGACGGCCGCGACGCCGTCGTGGCGCGCAGCCTGGCGCCGCTGGCCGCCTCGCACGGCGTCTGGCAAGGCATGCGGCGCCTGCGCACGCGGCCGCTGGCGGACATGCTCTATCACGACCGGTCCATCCGGCGCTCGCCGTTTGCCTGCGCCCGGCTGGGCTATCCGCTGGCCCAGCACCGCACGGTGCTGGGCGTGGACGCGGGCTACGCGCGCGAGGCCCTGTGGGCGCGGCGCTCGGTGTTCTGGCGCTTCGGCCAGCCGCTGCTGGTGGCGGAGTGCTTCGTGCCGGGGTTCTGGCAAGACATACTGAACGCCTGAATCACGCGTCGCGCAACAACAGGGCAAACCCTATGCATCAGCCTCGACTATTGCGTATCAACAAATCTGATTAGGCGCGCCTCCCCCGCACCGGTACCATTTTTTCAAATGGAAGACATGGCCGGGCCAGGGGAACAGGATGAAGTCTATAGCAGTAATCGGTGCAGGCATTGTCGGCCTGTGCACCGCGGCGAATCTGCAGCGCAAGGGCCTGCGAACAACGCTGATCGACTCATTGCCGCCAGGCACCAGCACGACGTACGGCAATGCCGGCATGATCAGCGCGAACTCCATCACGCCTGTCGCCATGCCCGGCATGTTGCGCAAAGTGCCGAAATGGCTGCGCGATCCCGAAGGACCGCTCTTCGTCGATCCGAAATACCTTCCCTCGGCCTTGCCCTGGCTGATGCGCTGGATACGCGCGGGCGCCTCCATGGAGCAGGTTCGCCGCTCGTCCCAAGGTTTGTATCAACTGCATTCCCACGCGTTGGACGAATACAAGAAACTGCTCGGCACCGAGCATTTCGACGCTCTGGTCAAGACAGTCGGACAGATCCACCTCTGGGATAGTCCGCAACTCCCCGACAATGAAAAAATCGCAGCCTCGATGCGCAGCGAGGCCGGCATCGAAACGCGCGCCTTGTCGTCTGGCGACTTGCGCGACATGCTACCCGAGCTGACCTCTTCGGTAGGCTGCGCGCTGTATTTTCCGAACAACGGCCACACCACCAGTCCATTGCGCCTGGCGCAAACCATCCATGGCTTATTCACGGAAGCCGGCGGCCAAACTGCGCCTGAGAAAGTACTGCGCATCGTGCCGCAAGGCAGCCAATACCGTCTTTGGACAAATTGCGGCGATCACAGCTATGACCAGGTAGTCGTTGCAGGCGGAGCCTGGTCGCTGGCCCTGCTCAAGCCCCTGGGCCTGGACTTCCCGTTGGAGACCGAACGCGGCTATCACGTCCAGGTGGATGCGCCCAATATCGACCTGCCTTATCCCATTCTGCACAAAAGCCGCGGCTTTGGTGCCTCGGTCATGGAAGATGGATTGCGCCTGGCCGGCACGGTTGAAATTGCCGGTCTGCGCAAGCCGCCAAACGCGCGGCGCACCGAGTCCTTGCTCAGGCACGCCAAAGTCTTGTTTCCGAGACTGGAAATCGGGAAGCACAAGATCTGGATGGGCTATCGCCCATCGATGCCAGACTCGCTACCGGTACTGGCTGCAAGCAGCCGTTATCCCGGGCTATTTATCGCCTGCGGCCATGGCCATACAGGCATTACTGCAGGCGCAACCACCGGCCGCCTGATGGCGGAGATCGTTACCCAATCACCCACGTTCATCGATCCTGCACCGTATCGCCTGGAAAGGTTTTCCTAGGATGAACCGCGGAAAGGAAGCGCGTCCGGCAACCATCGCGGTCATAGGCGCGGGGATCATCGGCCTGTGCACCGCGGCGAACTTGCAGCGCAAGGGCCTGCAGGTCACGGTGCTCGACCCCATGCCACCGGGTACCAATGCCACCTATGGCAACGGCGGCATGATCAGCACCGCAGCCATCACACCGGTTGCCTTGCCCGGCATGCTGCGCAAAGTGCCCAAATGGCTGCGCGACCCCGAAGGGCCGCTTTTTGTCGCCCCAAGATATCTCCCTGTCGCGCTGCCCTGGCTGATGCGCTGGGTGCGCGCGGGCGCCCTGGATCAGGTGCGCCATGCCGCCGAGGCCTTGCACCACCTGCATGACCATGCAATCACGGAATATCGACAACTGCTCGGCCCCGAGCATTTCAATTCCGTGGTCAAGGTACTGGGGCAAGTCCACATGTGGGACAACAAGGAGTGGCCCGAAAGCGAGAAAATCGCCGCGGCCTTTCGCGACCAATACGGCATCGCGACCGAAGAGCTATCGCCGGAGCGTCTGCGCGATATGTTGCCCGAGCTCGCGACTTCGGTCAGCCGCGCCTTGTACTTCCCCAATAATGGGCACACCACCAATCCACTGCGGCTGGCACAAGTCATCCATGGCTTGTTCATGGATGACGCAGGCCAATCGCTGCGTGAAAAGGTGCTGCGCATCACGCCGGAAGATGGCCGCTACCGGCTCTGGACGAACTGTGGCGACCATATCTTTGATCAAGTCGTCGTAGCCGGCGGAGCCTGGTCGCTCGACCTGCTCGCCCCACTGGGCCTCGGCTTTCCGCTGGAGACCGAGCGTGGCTACCACGTTCAAATCGCCAATCCCAAGATCGAAGTGGCCTATCCGATCTTGCACAAAGGGCGCGGCTTTGGCGGGTCGATGATGGAGGATGGATTACGCCTGGGTGGCACGGTAGAAATCGCCGGATTGGACATGCCGCCCAATCCCCGCCGTATTCAAGCCATCCAGAAGCACGCCAAAGTCGTACAGCCCAGGCTCGATCTTTCCGAATACAAGGTCTGGATGGGGTTTCGCCCCTCGACACCGGATTCCTTGCCAGTAATGGGAGAAAGCCGCCGCCACCCTGGCCTGCATATCGCCTGCGGCCACGGCCATCTTGGCATCACGGGAGGCGCCGCCAGCGGCCGCCTGATGGCGGAAATCATCACCAAATCTCCCACGTTCATTGATCCCACCCCTTATCGCCTGGAAAGGTTCTTATAAGCGAGGTCGCCCATGAAGCAGCAAATCACGAAACCACACAGTGCTACCCGTCGCAGCATCCTTGGCATGGCGGGCGCGGCGCTGACCACGCCATATTTATGGATACCCCGGGCCAATGCCGCGGGACAAGTCATCATCCGTTCGCCGGGTGGTGTCTACGATGACATCCGCAAGGAAACCATCTACGACCCGTTCCGCAAGGAAACCGGCATCGAAGTCATTCCAGTTGCCACAACAGGCGCAAAACTCGACGCGATGCTTCGCTCGGGCAATATAGAACTGGACATTGTCGACACCGGCATTCAGCTCCTCGTGTCCTATCAGAAACAGGACGCGTTGATACCCATCCCCTACAAGGAATTCAAATACACCGATCCCGATGATATCGACGAAAACTACAAGCATGAATATATCGTCGGAAATTTCACCTATGCACAGGCCATGGCTTTCAACACCGAGGCCTACACGCTGGCAACGGGCCCAAAGGACTGGGCGGAATTCTGGGATGCCAAACGCTTTCCCGGACCGCGCATGCTGGCCGATGTCGCCACAGGATCGCCTGACCTGGAAGCGGCCCTGATAGCCGACGGCGTGCCCATGGACAAGCTCTATCCGCTGGACCTGAAACGCGCATTCGATTCGCTCACGCGCATCCGGCCGTCGATTCGGAAGTTCTGGGACACGGGCTCGCTGTGCGCGCAGATGCTGACGAACAAAGAAGTCGTGATGGGATCAATCTGGAGTTCCCGGCTATTGGCGTCCAGAGAGGCGGGCGCACCGCTGGTACAGAACTGGAATCAGCATGAGGTCCAGGTGCAGGCCTACTCCATCTTGAAGGGCGCACCAAATACTGAAAACGCCAAGAAGCTGATCGACTATTGCCTGAGCAAGGACGTGCAGCAACGCTATTTCGAACGCTACTCGGCGGGTCCGGTCACCAAGACAGCCTACAAGAATCTGAGCGCCGACAAACGGGAAAACATTCCTGGCGGCGACCGTACGGCGCGCTACGGCTTCGTCCAGGATGCCCAATGGTGGGGAAACCTGGAAAACAAACAGGCAGTCAGCGCTGCCTGGTCCAAATGGGTGCTCTCCAAGTGAAGGGCGCGGAGATCACCCTGGAAGGCCTGACCAAGCAGTATTACGGGCACGCCGTGGTCGAAGACGTTTCGGCCGTCATCCCGGCCGGCAGTTTTTTCTCTCTTCTCGGACCTAGCGGCTCCGGCAAGACCAGCACATTGATGATGCTTGCCGGCTTCGTGTCGCCCGACACGGGACGCATCCTGCTCAATGGACGCGACATCACGGCAGACACGCCACAGCAACGCGGCTTGGGCATGGTATTCCAGAACTATGCCTTGTTCCCGCATCTTACCGTCGAGGAGAACGTCGCCTTCCCTTTGCGCGTTCGACGAAAAAAACCGCAGGAGATCCGGGAAAAAGTCCGCTGGGCACTGGATGTCGTCCGGCTGTCCCCATACGCCGACCGACACCCCAAGCAACTCTCGGGAGGCCAGCAGCAACGCGTGGCGCTGGCCCGGGCCATAGTCTTCGAACCCGGGGTCGTGCTGATGGACGAACCCCTGGGCGCCCTGGACAAGAACCTGCGCTATCACATGCAGGTGGAAATCAAAGAAATTCAGCAGCGCCTGGGCATGACCGTCGTCTATGTAACGCACGATCAGGAGGAGGCCATGAACATGTCCGATGGCATCGCCATCATGGACCAAGGCCGCATCGTGCAAATGGACAGCGCTCGCCGGATCTACGAAGACCCGCGCAGTCAATTCGTCGCCAAATTTCTGGGCGAGGCGAATCTGATTCCAGCCGAACGGCTGGAAAGCCACGCCGGCCGCAAAGGAGAATCCCTGTTCGTACGCCCGGAGCGCATACGGCTGGATTCGACAAATGCCGCCACACCCGTAGATTCCACTCGCGTCAACGGCATGGTCAGCCGGGCATCGTTCCTCGGCAATATCGTGCGCTATAGCGTCGACCTGGGAGCAGGCTGCCAGATCACCGCGGACATCCACAACAACGGCGGAGAGCGGCAATTTTCCGTTGGCGAAGGCGTTGCCGTCCTGTGGCGCCACGCCGATTCAAAACTGCTTGCCGATGACTGATACCACGCTCGCGCCTCGCGCTCGTTCGCCCTTGCCTTCCAGCCTGAGCGGCACGGGCATGCTGTTCGTGCCGCTGGCCTTGATGCTGCTGCTGATCCATGTGGGCCCGCTGATCTGGTTCTTCATCAAGACCTTCGCCAGCGTCCAGCAAGGCTTCCTGCAGCAGATCAGCGATGTCGTCCTCTCGGTCGACATGCTGCAGGTGATATGGACCACGCTCTGGACATCGTCCCTAGTGACCCTGCTGACACTTTTGCTGGCCTATCCCGTGGCTTATAGCCTGTGCAAGGCAGGGTCGAAATTCACGATGGCAGGCATCCTCGCGTGCATCATCGTTCCGTATTTCACTTCCGTCATCGTTCGGACCTATTCATGGATGGTGCTGCTCGGCCACAACGGTCTGATCAATCGCTTCTTGCTCGATCTCGGCTTGATCGATGAACCTTTGCACCTGATGTACAACCAGGCCGGCGTGCTGATAGGCATGGTGTATGTCTTGTTGCCCTACCTGGTTCTTACGCTGTATTCGACGATGAAAAGCATCGACGACAACCTGCTGCGCGCCGCCAGCGGCATGGGCGCCTCGGGGGCATACGCCTTCTTTACGGTTTTCTGGCCGCTGAGCCTGCCTGGCGTCGTTTCTGGCGGCCTGATTGTCTACATCCTGGCGCTCGGTTTCTTCATTACGCCCTCCCTGATGGGCAGCTCCAACGATGTCATGATAGCCATGCTGATCCAGCGCGAGGTCGAGGTGGACATGAACTGGGGACTGGCAGCCGTTCTGTCGCTGGTGCTGCTCGTCATGACCCTTATCCTCTACATCATCTACTGCCGGTATACGAATATCGATCAGATGATGGGACGGAAATAAGGGAGCCGGCCATGAAAGCCATGACCTGGATCAATACATTGACGACGCTGCTGTGCGTGATATTGATCGCACCGATCGTGCTCATTGTCATCCTGTCCTTCAGCGGCGATGCCATCATGCAATTCCCCCCGCACTCGTTTTCGCTGCGTTGGTATACCGATTTTTTCGCCGACACACGATGGCGCAAGGCGTTGTACTCAAGCCTGACCATCGGCTTGGGAGCATGCCTGATCGCGACTTTCGTCGGATTCCTGGCGGCCTATGCCCTGGTCAGAGGACAGTTCAAAGCCAAGAAGCTCATGCTGTCGTTTGTCCTCCTGCCCTTGATCATTCCCAATATCATCACGGCCATTGCCCTGTATTTTCTATCCGCAAAATTGGGGCTTATCGGGGCCAAGCCATGGATCAGCGTGACGCATGCGGTAATAGGCTTGCCCATCGTCGTGATGATATTGATTTCTGCCCTGCAAAGCGTGGATGAAAACATCGAACGGGCGGCCTATAGCCTCGGCGCCAGCCGCAGCATGACCTTCGTGAAGGTGGTCATCCCCCTGGCCTTGCCCGGTGTCGTCTCGGCAGCGCTATTCAGCTTCCTGACCTCGTTCGATGAACTCGTCATCGCCATGTTCCTCTCCGGCCTGTCGTCCGAAACCCTGCAAGTACGCATCTGGAACAGCCTGCAAATGGATGCCGAACCCATCATCGCATCGGTAAGCGCCCTGCTCATCGCCGTTACGGTCATCTTGCTCGGGGTGGATGCGCTATTACGTCACAAACGGGCACGTCGTGCCTAACCCTGCTTCATGGAGAAAACTCATGATCGAAGTCGTTGAAACCGGCATTGCAAAATCCAAGGGACCTGTCTCGGGTGCTGTGATCGGCACAGGTGCGCGCACCCTCTACATGGCGGTCATTCCCAAAGACCCGCAGAGCGGGGCCATCGTCAATGGCGACATCGAGACCCAGGCCCGCCAGACTTTTGCCAACATGAAGCAGACAGTCGAGGCGGCCGGAGGAACGCTGAAGGACATGGCCCAGGTACTGATCTATTTGATCGAAGGCAGCGATGCCGCAGCCATGAACAAGGTGTATGGCGAGTTCTTCAGCGCGCCTTATCCCAATCGGGCAACCGTCGTCGTCAAGGAGTTGCTGGCACCCGGAATGCGCATCGAAGTCGTTGCGCATGCGGCACTGCCCTAGCAATAGCAAGCACAACCATCCATGGGATAACCCCAATTGGAACAACATTACCCCCTGGGCCAGCATAGACCCTCCAGCCTGGGGGGAATACCCTTGAGTCGATGTTTGAATTTCCGGCATGTCGAGGTCATACGCGCAGTCGTGCTGACCGGAACAGTGACGGGTGCCGCCAACCGACTGCATGTGACCCAGCCAGCGGTCAGCAATATTCTGAGAGATGCGGAAGAACGACTCGGTTTCGTATTGTTCGAACGAGCCGGGGGACGCATTACCCCTACAAAAAAGGCTGCGCTGCTAGTCGCCGAGATCGAGCGTGCGTTCACCGGCCTGGACGCCATCAACGAGGTCTGCGGGCATTTGGTTCGGAACGAAAACCGCCGCATTTCGATTGCCTCCACCCCCTCCTGGGCAGCGTCGGTGCTTCCTTCGGTTATGCGACGCTATCGCGATCGCTTCCCGGATGTGCGGTTTTCCTTGTTGGCGCGCAGTTCCGACATGGTCCAGTCCATGGTGATGTCGCAGAAAGCCGATATCGGCTTTGGCCTGGAAGTCCCCCTCATACCAGGCGTGCGCCAAGAGCTGGTCGTCCGGTCCTTGATCCGCTGCATTGTCAGCGAGAACCACCCCTTGGCCAACAAACGGCAGGTAGGGCCGAAAGATCTGCACGGCCACGACATGATCAGCTTCTCTCACCTGAACGAAGGAACCGAGGATACTTACTCAGACATGTTCGAGCAGGCCTCTTCTTATCCAGAGTCGGTCGTCGATTGCGCAACAAGCATCACGACCTGCGCATTGGTGGAGAGCGGCCTGGGTTTTGCACTAGTCCACCAGGCGGTACTGCATCTTTTCAAACACGCCCGCGTCCGTGTCATCCCGTTCGTTCCCACTACGACTCTGGACATGTGCGCCTATGTCTCCGAGGCACACGACACTTCGGCCCTTAATCTGGACTATATGATCGAGCTGGCGCGCGAACAGGCGCATACGCTGGAAACCGACATCAGCCGGCTGGCCGAAGCGCGTGACACAAGCAAATCGCCCCTGCGAAGGAAAGTAGCCTAAGCGAGGCGGCCCACCGCGCTTTAGCGCCGGGACGCGCCCGGCGCGGGCGCAGCGCTTATTGCTTGGGCATCAGCGGCACCAGCTTGCGCAGCCGCTGCTCGGTGTCCTTCATCGACGCGTCCCACTGGCCGCCCGGCAGATAGGCCAGCACCGGCAGGTCGTTGGCCGCCGCCTTGCGGTAGTCCGGATCCTTCAGGCTGGCGCTGATCGCCGCGTTGAGCCGGTCGATGATGCCGGACGGCAGGCCCTTGGGGCCGGCCAGGCCGCGCTCGGACGTCATCAGCACGGCATAGCCCTGCTCCTGCGCGGTCGGCACCGTGGGCAGGGCCTGGCCGCGCTCCCCGGCCGGCGCGAATTGCGCCACGACCTTCACCGGATTCTGCCGCATCATGGTGGCTTCCGAGGCGCTCAGGATGGCATAGTCGATTTGCCCGCCCATCAGCGCGGTGGAGGTTTCCCCGCTGCCCTTGAACGGCACGGCAATGCCCTGGGTGTGGGTCGCCTGCTGCAATTGCAGCAAAGTCAGGTGGCCATTGGTGCCCACGCCGTTGTTGCCGAACGACACCTGCCCCGGCTTTTGCCGCATGGCCTGCACGACGCCGGCCAGGTCGGCGGCGGGATTGTCGTCGCGCGCGATGAGCACGGCGGGGTCGGCCACCAGGCGGGCCACCAGCGTCATGCCGTCGGGCTGGTAGGGCGTGCTCTGGTACATGGGCGTAAACAGAAACCCGGGCAGGTTCACCGTGCCCAGGGTGTAGCCGTCCGGCTTCGAATGCTGCACATAGGCATTCGAAATGGCGCCGGTGGCGCCGGGTTTGTCGATCACCAGGACCTGCGCATGACCGCCCAGGTAGCGGGCAAGAAAAGGCGCCAGGTTGCGCGCCATCAAGTCCGTGGCGCTGCCGGCGCTATACCCGACGATGATCTCGATGGGACGGTCGTCGGGCCAGGCGGCCTGCGCGGTATTCATGGCGGCGCACGACAGGGCCGCCGCCATCGTCAACCCATGCTTGTATTTCATGTCGGCCTCCTATGCCGCTCATTGCGCCGTGAAGATCTTCGGCGCGACCTCGTCGAAGGTCTTTTGAATGCCCTGCACTTCCTTGCCCATGGCGGCGCCGCGGACGTCGGTGATGCTCATGCCGTAGTCGTTGGTGAACTGCTTGTAGTCGTCGCTGGTGATGGCCTTGGCAAACAGCGCTTCCATCTTCGCCAGGCGGTCTTGCGGCACGCCCTTGGGCGCCACCAGGTACGTCACCTGCTCCAGGTCGCCGTAGGGGAAGACATCCACATGATGTTCGGCGAACGTCGGCACGTCCGGCAAGGCATCCACGCGCTGGCGCGCGAACACGCCGATCACCTTGATCAGGCCGGACTTGATCTGGCCGATCGCCTCCGACGGCTTGACCACCCCGGCATCCAGCTGCCCGCCGGCCACGTCGATCAGTACCTTGGAGCCGCCGGTGTAAGGCACGTTGGTGTACTGGACGTTCACCGCCTGGGCCAGCATGGCGGCGAAAATCTGGTTGACGTTGTTGCTGCCCGGAATGCCGACGGACACGCCGGCCGGCTTGTCCTTCATCAGCTTGACGAAATCCTCCACGCTGTTGGCCGGGCTGGATTTCGGCACCACCAGGATCTCCGGGTCCACGCCGACCTTGTTGAGCACGCTGAAATCATCCTGCGTGATCTTGGTGGTCTTGAGCGCGATGGCCCCCATGAGGGACGGCGTCGCCAGGCCGAAGGTATAGCCGTCCGGCGCCGACCGCGCCACCCGGCCCAGGCCGATGATGCTGGAAGCGCCGGGAATGTTCTCGACCACGATCGTGACGCCGGCCTTGCCCAGCATCTCGGCAAGCTTGCGGCCGGTCACGTCGATCGCGCCGCCGGCATTCCAGGGCACGATCAGGGTAATGGGGTGGTCGGGATACGCGTCGGCGGCGCACGCGCTGGCCGTGAGAAGGCCGGCGGCCACGCCGAACAGGGCTGCAATGCGATGCAAGGTTTTCATATCATCTCCTAGTTATAGATATGGACTGAATGTGGGTAACCGGTTCAGCCCCCGGCCACGAGGGCTTGCGGCGAATAAGCGGATGGGGTCAGCCCTTGCCGGGCGCAGAACGCCAGCAGCAGGCTTGCGCCAGCCCGGCTCCAGGGCGCCGGGTCGTCACCTCCGGCATGCCGCCGCGCCCGCTCGAACAGTGCGGCGAGCTCCCCGGCCAGCCAGGGATGCTCGCGCAGCAAATCGGACTTGACCGCGAGCAGGTGATTGATGGGCTGGGCCTGATGGCGCGCGAACCAGTCGCGCATGACGCGGTCCGCATCCGGCACG
>DASWPO010000297.1:0-23418 GCA_036404015.1 Bordetella sp.
CGCGCATAACAAAACACCCCGCCGGGGCGGGGTGTCGGTCGTGCCGCGGCGCGCTCGATTCAGCGGGCGGCCACCACCGTGCCTTCGCATTCGCCGAAGCCGATGCGCGGGTAGCCGGGCTTGACGCACTCGGCGCGGAAAATGATCTGGTCGCCGTCCTGCAGGAAGGTGCGCTGCTCGCCCCAGGGCAGGTCCAGCGGCTTCTTGCCGCCATCGGTGAGTTCCAGCAATGAGCCGGCCTCGGCGGGCGCGGGGCCCGACAGCGTGCCCGAACCCATCAGGTCGCCGGGCTGCAGATTGCAGCCGTTGACGGTGTGGTGCGCCACCAGCTGGGCCACCGTCCAGTAGGCGTCCTTGAAATTGCTGGAGGACAGCTTGGCGGGTTCGGCCTTCCTGGCGCGCGACTGCTCGGTGGTGAGCAGCACCTGCATCTGCACGTTGAAGGCGCCTTTCGCGCTGTTGGCGGCCGAGCTCAGGTAGGGCAGGGGCTGCGGGTCGGCGGCCGGGCGCGCGAATGTTGCGCGGAAGGGGGCGAGCGCTTCGAGCGTGACGATCCAGGGGGACAGCGTGGAGGCGAAGTTCTTGGCCAGGAAGGGCCCCAGGGGCTGGTATTCCCAGGCCTGCAGGTCGCGCGCCGACCAGTCGTTGAACAGGCTCATGCCGAAAACGTGCGACTCGGCCTGGTCGATGGCGATGCGATCGCCCTGCGCATTGCCGGTACCCATGTAGATGCCCAGCTCCAGCTCGTAGTCCAGGCGCTTGCAGGGACCGAACTCGGGCGCCTGGCCTTCGGCGGCGGGACGCTGCTGGCCGACCGGGCGGGGGAAGGTCTGGTTCACGCCCAGGCTGGAAGCGCGGCCATGATAGCCGATGGGCACCCACTTGTAGTTGGGCAGCAGGGGGTTGTCCGGACGGAACTGCTTGCCCACGGCGGTGGCGTGGTGGATGGAGATGTAGAAGTCGGTGTAGTCGCCCACGTGCGCCGGCATGGCGTATTCCACGGCGGCCTGCGCCACCAGCAGGGGCTCGATCTTGCCTTGCAGGGGCGAGCCCGCACGCAGGGCGCGCGACAGCGCCAGGCGCAGCGCGCTCCAGTGGGCGTGGCCCAGGGCCATCAGGGGGTTGAGCGTGTCGCCGGCGCAGGCGGCCAGCGCTTGGGCGGCGGCGCCGTCGAAAGGCTTGAGGGCGGCCAGCGCGGCCAGGTCGATGATGCGGTCGCCTATGGCCACGCCGGGACGGAAGGCTTCTTTCGAGCCGGCACGGCGGAACACGGCATAGGGCAGGTTCTGAATGGGGAAGTCGGTCGCGGCCTGATTGGCGCTGGCCACCCAGCTCTTCGCGGCGGGGTCGTGGGTTTCGTTCAGCAGGGTCATGGCGTGTCTCTTTCTAAAAATCTAAAAAGACGCGAGCCCTTGCGGGCCCGCGTCCGGGGATGCTTGTTGCGTATCAGGCCTTGGCAGGATCGAAGTGCTTGGCGAGGCCTTGCCAGCATTCATAGTAATCGGCCTGGCGCAGCGGCGTGTTCAGGGCCTGCTCGGTGGGCCGGATCACGCGGCGCGTCTCGAACATGAAGGCCATGGTGTCGCGGATGTAGTGCGCCTTGCCGGTGTCGGCCTTGGTGGCCTTCTCGAAGGTGTCGGCGTCGGGACCGTGGCCGCTCATGCAGTTGTGCAGGCTGGCGCCGCCGGGCACGAAGCCTTCGGCCTTGGCGTCGTAGACGCCCTGGATCAGGCCCATGAATTCGCTGGCCACGTTGCGGTGGAACCAGGGCGGACGGAAGGTGTGTTCCATGGCCAGGATGCGCGGCGGGAAGATGGCGAAGTCCATGTTGGCCGTGCCGTGCGTGTCCGAGGGCGAGGTCAGCACCGTGAAGATCGAGGGATCGGGGTGGTCGTAGCTGATCGAGCCGATCGCGTTGAAGCGGCGCAGGTCGTATTTGTAGGGGGCGTGCGTGCCGTGCCAGGCCACCACGTCCAGCGGCGAGTGGTCGATCCTGGCGCGCCAGAAGCCGCCGGTGAACTTGCCGATCAGTTCGAAATCGCCCGAGACGTCTTCGTACCAGGCGTGCGGGGTGAGGAAGTCGCGCGCATTGGCCAGGCTGTTCGAGCCGATGGGCCCGAGTTCGGGCAGGCGCAGCGGCGCGCCGAAATTCTCGAGCACGTAGCCGCGTGCCTCGCCGTCGGGCAGCTCGACCCGGAAGCGGATGCCGCGCGGGATCACGGCGATCTCGCAGGGCTCGATGTCGATCAGGCCCAGCTCGGTGGCCAGGCGCAGGCGGCCCTGCTGCGGCACGATCAGCAGCTCACCGTCGGCGTCATAGAAGAAGCGGCCCTGCATCGAGCGGTTGGCGGCATACAGATTGATGCCGACCCCGCTTTGCTCGTCGGGAGCGCCATTGCCGCCCCAGGTCTGCATGCCCTCGATGAAGTCGGTGGGCTTGCCAGGCATGGGCAGGGCGTTCCAGCGCATCTGGTTGGGCGTGACCGGCGCGCGGCCGAAGTCGCTCAGCCAGCCCGGCGCGACATTGGCGGGCTCGAAGGGCAGGTGCGTGGCGCCCGGACGGATGCGGTAGAGCCACGAACGGCGGTTCTCGGCGCGCGGCGCCGTGAAGGCCGTGCCCGAGAGCTGTTCGGCGTACAGGCCGTAGGGGCAGTTTTGCGGCGAGTTCTGGCCGACAGGCAGGGCGCCGGGCAGGGCTTGCGTGGCGCAGGCGTTGCCGAAGCCCGACTGGTATTGCAGGTCGGACTGGCGTTGCAGGGTGGTATCCATTGCGTATGTCCTCCAGGGCGCGTGGCGCAGGTTCGCTGGCACGGGCCGTGTTGTCTCTGAAAAATTATTGTTTCGCCAACTATTGTCGAGAATCCCCCGGCATATTGCTATGGGAATATAAAAATACAGGGTATAAATTTCATGAATAATACCTGGCGCCTCGCCAGCCCTGCCCGCCATAGGACCGCAACATGGCCGACCTGCGCCACCTGGACCTGAACCTGCTGGTGGTCTTCCAGCACCTGCTTGAACTGCGTAACATCTCGGCCGTGGCGCGCCGGCTCGACCTGAGCCAGCCGGCGGTCAGCAATGCCCTGCGCCGCCTGCGCGACACCTTCGGCGACGACTTGTTCGTGCGCACCGGCCAGGGCATGCTGCCCACGCCGCAGGCCGAACGCCTGGCCGGCCCGGTGGCCGAGGCGCTGGGCCTGCTGGACCGCCTGCTGGAGGCCGACGAGGGGTTCGACCCGGCGGCCAGCACGCGGCGCTTCCACATCGCCATGACCGATGTCGGCGAGATCCACTTCATGCCGCGCCTGATGGAAATCTGCGCCCAGCGCGCGCCGGGCGTGCGCATCGATTCGGTGCGCGGCGCCGGGGCCGAACTGCGGCGCGACATGGAAGCCGGCCGGGTCGACCTGGCCGTGGGCGCCTTCGACGAACTGGATGGCGACATCATGCACCGCATGCTGTTTCGGCAGGGTTACATGACCTTGTTCCGCAAGGGGCATCCGCAGGCGCACGAAGGCATGGGGCTCAAGGCCTTCCGCGCCCAGCGGCACCTGATCGTGTCGCACGCCGCGCCCTACGGGCAGGTGAACCAGGCGCTCGAGGCGGCGGGCATATCGCTGCAGGCGCACCACAGCGTGCCGCATTTCACGGCCGTGCCTTACGTGCTGAGCACCACCGACCTGCTGGCCACCGTGCCCGCCAAGCTGGCTGCCAGCGCCGCGCCGCGCTTCGACCTGCAGATGATGGTCCCGCCGGTGCGGGTGCCGGCGCTGCAGACCAATCTGTACTGGCAGCGGCGCTTTCATCGGGATGCCGGCAATCTGTGGTTGCGGGGGTTGTTGGTGGCGTTGTTTGCGCAGGGTTGATGGGTTGTGTGCGGTGCGGGGGGGGGGGGGCTTGTTTGGGTTCTTGAGGCGTCCGTCGCGGCGCGGGGCCGTGGCGGCTTCGCTGAGCCGGGCTCGGGCGCAACCAGGCGCCCTCGGCCCGCTGCGCGGGCTTCCCCGTCTCAGAGGCGCCGCCACGGCCCCGCGCCGCGACGGACTCAAGGCGTCATGCAAGCGCGCCCGCCGCGCCGCAGGCGTTGCCGTCTTCGATTTGAGACGATGTGAGTCTGTTGGGTGGCAAGGCAGAGGGGGGGTATGCCGGCCGGTAGGCGGCCGCCGAGCGCTTCCGAAGGGAGGGCGGGGGCTTTCCGGGGGCGTGTTTGAGCGGAGCGCAGCGCAGCGAGTTCGCCCCCGGCCCGCCCGGACGAGGAAGGCGATGGCCGAGGCCCCGTCCAGGGGCCGAGTCAGCCGCCGTGGCCGGCATACCCCCCCTCTGCCTTGCCACCCAACAGACGCCTCAAGAACCAAAATCATCAAGCAAGCGAGCCCCACAAGCAATCAGATCGCCGCGTCATCCACGTTATACGTGAACAGCCATTCATAGCGCTCGTGCACGCGGGCTTCGCTCCACTCCCGGCTCACGTAGTCCGCGGCGCCTTCCGCATGCGCCAGCGCCGGGTTGTGGAAGCGCCTGGCGTTCTCGGCCGAACCGCGCACGACGCGGCTGGTGCGGTCGACGCGGGCGGCTTCGTAGCGTTGCAGCGCCTGCAGCGGGTCGGCCACTTCGTCGAGCGCGCGCGCCAGCATGTAGCCGTCCTCGATGGCCATCGCCGCGCCCGAGGCCAGCATCGGCAGGGTGGGGTGGCAGGCATCGCCCAGCAGCGTGATGCGGCCCCGGGTCCATTGCGGCAAGGGCTCGCGCAGCATCAGCGCCCACTTGAACGGCTCGTCCAGGGCCTGGATCAGGGTCTGCACGTCGGCATGCCAGCCCTTGAAATCGTTCAGGCATTCGGCCACGGTGCCGCGTTCCGTCCAGGACTCCACCTGCCAATCGTCGCGTTCGAGGATGCCGACGAAATTGATCAGCTCGCCGCGGCGCAGCGGGTAGTGGATGACATGGGCGCCGGGGCCGACCCAGTTGACGGCATACGGCTCGCGCAGGTGCGCCGGCAGCTTGCCGGCGGGGATGACGCCGCGCCAGGCCACCGTGCCCGAGAACACCGCCTGGTCGGCGCCGAACAGGCCGCCGCGCACGCGCGAATGCACGCCGTCGGCACCGATCAGCAGGTCGGCGCGATGGGTCGACCCATCGGCCATGCGGGCCGTGACGCCGTCGGCATCCTGCGCGACGGTTTCCAGGCGGGCGTTCAGCACCACGGCTTGCGGATCCGCCGCCAGCACGGCATCGGCCAGCACGCGGTGCAGGTCCGCGCGGTAGATCGTGTGATAAGGGTAGCCGTAGCGCTCTAGCGATTGCGCGCCGAGGTCGAACAGCGGCCAGGTCTGGCCGCTGTTCCACAGGCGGATGCGCTTGCCCGCGGTCTGCGCGGCCACGGCTGCGATGGCGTCACCCAGGCCCAGCCGGTAGAGGACGCGGTTGGCGTTGGCGCTGAGCTGGATGCCGGCGCCGATCTCGCGCAGCTCGCTGGCCTGTTCGAGCACGCGGACGCGGTAGCCGCGCCGTTGCAGCGCCAGGGCGGCGGTCAGGCCGCCCAGGCCGGCGCCGGCGATGAGCAGGGAAGGTTTGTCGGAATGAGGCATGGTGATGGATGCGTTCGACGCAGGAAGGGGCTGGAGATCAGTCCGGCTTGATGCCGGCCTGGCGGACGATGCGGGTCCACTTGTCCAGGTCGTCGTGGATGGATAGTGCAAAGGCCTGCGCCGAGCCGCCGACCGGTTCCAGGCCGAGCGATTCCATTTCCTTGATCACGCTCGGGTCGCGGGCACCGGCGGCCAGCGCGTCGGTCAGCTTCTGCACCACGTCCGCGGGCGTGCCGGCAGGCGCCATCAGCCCGAACCAGGAGTAGGACTCGAAAGGCTTGCCGATGGCCTCGGCCACCGTGGGCACATCGGGCAGGCGGTTGTAGCGTGTCGCGCCCGTGACGGCATAGGCCCGCAGCTTGCCGGCCGCGATCTGCGGATACAGCAGGGTCACGGTGTCGAACAGCAGATCGACCTGGCCGCCCAGCACGTCGGCCATGGCGGGCGCCCCGCCCCGATAGGGGATGTGCAGGAGATTGGCGCCCGTGGTGGATTTCAGCAGTTCGGCGGTCAGGTGGTCGATGGACCCCGTGCCCGCCGAGGCGATGGTCAGCTGCTTGGCGTGGCTGGCCTGCAGCAGTTCGGGCAGCGTCTTGGGGCCGAACTCGGTGCGGCCGACCAGGATCAGCGGCCCGCGCACGGCCATGCCGATGGGCGTGAACGACTTGATCGGGTCGTATTGCAGATTGGTGTAGAGCGCGGGGGCGACCACGATGCTGCTGGTGCCGCCCCACAGCAGGGTGTAGCCGTCGGGGGCTTGCCGGGTGACGTAGGTGGTGCCGACCGTGCCGCCCGCGCCGGCGCGGTTCTCGATGATGACGGACTGGCCGAGTTTTTCCGACATGACCTTGCCGAACAGGCGGGCGCTGCTGTCGGTAGGCCCGCCGGGCGGGAAGGGCACGACCAGCGTGATCGGCTTGGCCGAGGGAAAGCCTTCGGCCAGGGCGGTGGCGGTGGCGCCGAGCAGGGCGCCGGCCAGCATCAAGCCGGCAAGGCCGCGCAGCCACGGCGTGGAGCGGGTATGCATCATGTTTGTCTCCTGTTGCCCTCGATGCAAGCGGTGCGGATGCATCCGCTGCCTGGGCTGTTATGGATTCTTGAGGGAAGGTTGGTGCGAAAAGCATTTCAGCAAATGCCGCTGAATAAGTAAAAGTAGATTATTTGATAGATTTATAGATATTTATTGTTAATAAAAGAACCCACCCGAAGCCTGTTTCCGCGAGGGCATGACCGATGAATTTCTCGTTTCGCCAATTGAAGGCCTTCCTGGCGGTGGCGCGTTACGGCAGCTTCACCAAGGCCGCCGAGCAACTGCACATCACGCAGGCCGGGCTCAGCGCCATGATCCGCGAGCTCGAGGATCAGGCGGCCTGCCGCCTGTTCGAGCGCACCACGCGCGTCGTCAGCCTGACGGCCGCGGGCCAGCGGCTGCTGCCGGTCGCCGAACGCAGCGTGCATGACTTGTCGCAGACCCTGGGCGAACTGGGGGTGTTTGCGGCGGCTTCGGCCGATCGCCTGAAGATCGGCGTCACGCCGCTGATGGCTGCCTACGTGATTCCCGAGGCGCTGCGGCGTTTTCGCAAGCGGGTGCCCGATGCGCGGGTCGAGATCGCGGACGTGGACCGTGTCCTGATCCAGCAGGGCGTGGAAAGCGGCGAGCTGGATGCCGGCTTCGGGGCGTTCTTCTCGCGCGTGTCGGGCATCCGGCGCAGCGCGATCTTCCCGGCGAAGCTGGTGCTGGCGGTGCCGGATGGCGTGGGCAAGGGGCCCCGCCTGGCCCGCTGGCGGGATGTCGATCCCGAGACGCTGATTGCGCTGCCGCCTGAAAACGCCATCCAGAAGATGGTCGACAAGCATCTCGGCCTGCCGCCCGAGGCGGCGGGGCTGCCGCAGATCGTGACGCACCTGGAGACCGCGCTGGCCCTGGTCGGCGCCGGCTTGGGGCACGCCGTGGTGCCGTCGTTTGCCTCGGTGGCCGGCAGGCGGTGGCGGGTGCGGCTGCTGCCCATCGAACCGGCCGTCGAACTGGACTACTACTGCATTACCCGCAGCGGCCGTCCCGAATCGGACTTGGTGATCCAGTTCACACAAGAGTTCCAGGCCGTGGTGCGGGCCCTGTCGGCCCGGCATTGAGGCCCTGCCCGGCGTCCGGGCCCTAGCGCTTCTGGCACTGCGGGCAGAAATAAGTGGCGCGCTGCCCCTGCACCATGCGGCGGATGGGCGTGCCGCATACCTTGCAGGGCTGGCCGGCGCGTTCGTACACGGCGGCGTGGATGGCGAAGTAGGCGCCCGGCTCGCCGCTGGCGCCCACATAGTCGCGCAGGGTGCTGCCGCCCGATTCCAGGGCGTCGGCCAGCGTGGCGCGGATGGCCCCGGCCAGCCGTTCGCAGCGCGGCAGCGATACCTTCTGCGCTGGCGTGCGCGGGTCGATGCCGGCGCGAAACAGGCTTTCCGAGCAATAGATATTGCCCACGCCCACCACGGCCGACCCGGCCAGCAGGGCCTGCTTGATGGCTATGCTGCGTCCCCGGAAGTGCGCATGCAGCCAGCGGCCGTCGAAGCGCGGGTCGAAGGGCTCGATGCCCAGCTTGGCCAGCAGGGGGTGGTTTGCCACCGGACCGTCGCCATTCGGGTGCCAGAGCACTGCCCCGAAGCGGCGGGGGTCATGCAGACGTAAGGTGGCATGGTCGAATATCCACTCCACATGATCGTGCTTGCGCAAAGGGGGAGCCCCCACGCTGGGCTCTTCGTGCTTGCTGCCCCCCGAGGGGGCTCGTCCGCCTTGGGGCAGCCCGGCGGCGGGCGCCGCCCCGGGAATTACGACGCGCAGCGAGCCGGACATGCCCAGGTGGACGATCTGCACCCCGTGTTCGAAACGCAACAGCAGGTATTTTCCGCGGCGGCCGCATTCGAGCACCGTGCGGCCGGCCAGCAGGGCGGGCAGCTCGGAAGGAATGGGCCAGCGCATGCGCGTTTCGTGCAATAGCAGGTGGCGCAGGGGCTTGCCCGTGATGACGGGATCGATTCCGCGACGGGTGGTTTCGACTTCGGGCAGTTCCGGCATGAGCCAGTGTAAGATGATCCATTGGTAACTTGGCGATTGTGCCATCGCCCTCCAAACCCGGATAGGCTGCATACGTTGTCGTACTCTTTTCTCAAAGTCGGAACTGCCGCGCTGGCGCTCGTGCTGGCTGGCATGCAGCCCCTGTCGGCCTACGCCGAAGACCCCGCGCCGGTGCCGTCCGGCCGAGGCATCCAACTGCGCCAGGGCCAACTGCCCCTGGTGCCGCTGACGGGCGATATCTTCTACCGCGTGCTGGCCTCCGAAATCGCGGCGCAGCGCGGCCTGTACGGGGCCGCCGCCGCCGCGCTCATGCCGCTCGCCCGCGAAACCGGCGATCCGCGCCTGGCGCACCGCGCGCTCGACTTCCAGCTGGCCGGCGGCAATCTGCCCGGCGCGCTCGACGCGGCGCACCTGTGGTCGCAGCTCGCCCCGTATGACAATGACGCCGGCGCGGCCGAACTGGCCCTGTCGGCCGCCAACGGCCAGACCCGCGGCATGGCCGGCGCCTTGCGCCGGCGCATCGATCAGGCCGGGGACAAGCCCTTGGCCATCGCCCAGGCCATGGGCGTGGTCGGCCGGCTCAGCGACCACCGCCTGGCCCTGCGCATCATGGACGACGCGCTGAGCGACCCGGCCGTGCGCAAGCTGTCGGCCGCCTCGCTGGCCCTGGCGGATGCCGCCCATGCGGCGGGCGATGACGCCCGCGCCGTCATCGAGGCCCATGCCGCCCTGGTCGCCGACCCCAAGTCCGAAGCCGCCGCGCAGCGCGCCCTGGAATACGGCCTGGCCACCGACCGCGACGCGGCCCTGGCGCAGGCGCGCGAATTCCTCGCCCGCAATCCCAATGCCCGCCGCCTGCACTTGATGCTGGTTGGGCAGATGGCCGAGCAGGGCGACTACGATGGCGCCCAGGCCGAGCTCGAAGCCATGTCGCGCCACGCGCCCGAGGACTTCGACCTGCTCTTCATCCAGGCGCAGGTGGCGTATCGCGCCGGCCGCCTGGACCAGGCCCGCACCCTGCTCGGCCAATATCTCGACGTGCAGGAGCAGCGCCAGCTCAGCATCGCGCCGGGGGCCACCACGGCTGCCGCCTCGGCGTCGGACGCCCACATCCTGCTGGCCCGCATCGCCGAAGACCAGGGCCGCTACGACGAGGCCGTGGCCGAGCTGGGCCGCATCCAGGACCCGTCCATGCGCTATACCGCGCAGTTGCGCCAGGCCTCGCTGCGCGCCCGCCAGGGCCGCACCGACCAGGCGCTGGCCTTGCTGGACGCCGCCGCGCCGCAGGACGAGGACGAACGCCTGCAGGGCTATCTCGCCCGCAGCCAGATCCAGCGCGACGCCGGCCGGATCAATGACGCCATCGCCACGCTCGAGGCGGCCGACCGCGCCGCGCCCGACACCTCGGAAATCAAGTACGAACTGGCCATGCTCGACGAGCGCATCGGCCGTCTCGACGACGTCGAACGCCTGCTGCGGCAGGTCATCGCGCTCGATCCGGACAATGCGCAGGCCTATAACGCGCTGGGCTATACGCTGGCCGACCACAATCAGCGGCTGCCCGAGGCGCTGGACCTGATCACCCAGGCGCTCGATATCGCCCCCAACGACCCCTTCATCCTCGACAGCATGGGGTGGGTGCGTTTTCGCATGGGCCAGAACGATCGCGCGGCCGAGTACCTGCAGCGCGCCTATACGTTGCGCCCCGAGGCCGATATCTGCGCGCACCTGGCCGAAGTGGTCTGGGCCAAGGGCGACCACAATCGCGCCACCGAGCTGCTGCGCGAGGGCTACAAAAAAGACGCCAAGAACGCCACGCTGCTCGACACGCTCAAGCGCCTGGGAGTGCAGCCTTGATGCCATGCCGTGGGCAGGTTCGCGTGGCGACACGCGGGCTGGCCCGCCTGGCTGGCGCAGCGTCCCTGGCTGTTCTGGCCGCCTGCGCCACGCCGCCGCAGCCCGTGGCGGTAGAGGCCATGTCGGCCGATGCCTTCGCGCGCACCGGCCGCTTTGCCATTACGGTGACGCCGCTCAACGAAGGCAAGACCGAGGCCGTGCAGGGCGGCTTTGCCTGGCGCGACGATGGCCAGCACTATCAGCTCGACCTGACCAATCCGCTGGGTTCCATCGAGGCGCGTGTCGAAGGACAGCCCGGCGCGGCCTTGTTGACGCGCGCCAACGGCAGCCGCCTGCGGGCCAGCGACCCCGATGCCCTGGTCGAGGACGCGCTGGGCAGCCCGGTGCCGGTCAGCGGCCTGCGCGACTGGCTGCGCGGCCGTCTGCTGGCCGGGCAACCCGTCGACCTGAAGCGTGATGCCCAGGGCCGGCCCGAGTCTTTCGGGCAGGACGGCTGGCGGGCGCGCCTGATGCGCTACGACGCCCAGGGCCCGCGGCTGCTGGTATTGCGGCGCGAAGAATCCCAGCGCAGCATCTCGGTGCGCCTGGTGGTGGACGCGCCCGACCAGCCCTAGGCGGGCCGCAACCCGCTTTTCTCGGATACGCACACCATGTCCCTCGCCACGCTCTACGACGTGCCGGCGCCGGCCAAGGTCAATCTCTTCCTGCACGTGGTGGGCCGCCGCGCCGACGGCTATCACTTGCTGCAGACCGTGTTCCGTTTCATCGATCTGGCCGATACCCTGAATTTCGAACGCCGCGCCGACGGTGTGATCGAGCGCGCCTACGAGCTTCCCGGCGTGGCGCCGGAGCAGGACCTGGTCGTGCGCGCGGCGCGCGCCTTGCAGCAGGCCACGGGCACGGCGTTCGGCGCCCGCATCGGGCTGGTCAAGCGCATTCCCCAGGGCGGCGGCCTGGGCGGCGGCTCCAGCGATGCCGCCACCACGCTCATCGCGCTCAACCGCCTGTGGAACACGGGCTTGTCGCGGCGCCAACTGATGGCGCTGGCCCTGCCGCTGGGCGCCGATGTGCCCGTCTTCGTGTTCGGCCAGCCGGCATTCGCCCAAGGGGTGGGCGAAGACCTGTCCGCCGTCGTCTTGCCCGAGGCGGGCTACCTGGTGGCGCAGCCCGATATCAGCGTGCCCACTGCCGCCATTTTCGGTGCTCCTGATTTGACAAGGGACACCAAACCAGTCAAAATAGCGGACTTTCTTGCTTTACCTAGTTCCGGGTTTGGAAAAAACGATCTGGAGCCTGCGGCAGCGGCCCGCTACCCTGAGATAGTCAGGTGCGGCATGTGGCTGGAGGCGCGGCTTCGTGTGATTGAAAGCCAGGCGATGGAAGGCCGAGGTTTTCAGTTTGCGCGCCAAGCCGTGCGCATGTCCGGATCAGGCGCCTGTCTTTTCGTCGAGTTCGCCACGCAAGCCCAGGCGCTTTTGGCTCAGCAAGAAATAACCGCTACAATGCGCGTCGCTGGCGTTTTGGAAAACCCGTCGATAAACCGACAGGATTTGCCGGACGACAACCTAGCGCCGGAATTTCGGTTGATCCAGGCATGCGCCGGTTTGGCTGAACATCCTTTGTGGCACTGGATTGCGAGTTAGTTGGGGAGTCGCCAAGCTGGTTAAGGCACCGGATTTTGATTCCGGCATGCGAAGGTTCGAATCCTTCCTCCCCAGCCCCACCAGAACATAAAAAGAAGCTGTTGAACATGGGATGGTTCAGCAGCTTTTTTCGTTTCCGCCTTTCCGTTGGCAGTTCAGGTTAGGCAAAAAGCTTAGGCATAAGCGTAAAAGCCGCCAGGCAACACGGGCACAGTACCATGGCAAACGATAGCTTCATGATCTTCACCGGCACGGCCAATTCGCGTCTGGCCGTCGATGTGGTCAATCATCTGGACATGTCCCTGGGCAAGATGACCGTGGGTCGTTTTTCCGATGGCGAAGTCATGGTCGAGATCAACGAAAACGTGCGCGGCAAGGACGTTTTCGTGCTGCAGCCCACCTGCGCGCCCACCAACGACAACCTGATGGAAATCATGGTGATGGTCGATGCCCTGCGCCGCGCCTCGGCCGGACGCATCACCGCCGCCATCCCGTATTTCGGCTATGCCCGCCAGGACCGCCGCCCGCGGTCGGCCCGCGTGGCCATCTCGGCCAAGGTCGTGGCCAACATGCTGCAGGTCGCCGGCGTCGACCGCGTGCTCACCATGGACCTGCACGCCGACCAGATCCAGGGCTTTTTCGACATTCCGGTCGACAACATCTATGCCGCCCCGATCCTGCTGGGCGACATCTGGCGCCGGAACTTCTCGAACCTGGTGGTGGTGTCGCCCGACATCGGCGGCGTGGTGCGCGCCCGCGCGCTGGCCAAGCAGCTCGAGGCCGACCTGGCCATCATCGACAAGCGCCGGCCGCGCGCCAACGTGTCGGAAGTAATGAACATCATCGGCGAGGTCGACGGCCGCACCTGCCTGATCATGGACGACATGGTCGATACGGCCGGCACGCTGGTCAAGGCCGCCCAGGCGCTCAAGGAGCGCGGCGCCGGCGCCGTGTACGCGTATTGCACGCACGCCGTGCTGTCGGGCGGCGCCATCGACCGCATCGAGGGCTCCGAACTCGACGAGCTGGTGGTCACCGACACCATCCCGCTGTCGGAGCAGGCTGCGGCCTGCGGCAAGATCCGCCAGCTGTCGTCCGCGTCGCTGCTGGGCGAGACGATCCTGCGCATTTCCAACGCCGAATCGGTCAGCTCGCTGTTCGCCGATTGAGAAATTCAAGAATTTGCCCCTTGCTGGTCGCGGTGGGGGGCGGATGAAGCCAGGCGCATGTCGCGCCTGGTTAACCCAGGCAGTGCAAGCGGTATCGCGCTGTCCATTGTTAGTTTGGAGTTTTCCATGAAGTTTTCTGCCACTGCGCGTAGCGTCCAGGGTTCGAGTGCGAGCCGCCGCCTGCGCCGCGCGGGTCGCGTTCCTGCCATTGTGTATGGCGGTACGGCTACCCCGCTGAATATCGAACTCGACCACAACGAGATCTACCACGCCGTCCGCAAGGAAGGGTTCCACGCGTCGATCCTGACGATGGAAATCGAAGGCGGCCAAAGCGAGCAGGTTCTGCTGCGCTCGGTCCAATGGCACCCGTACAAGCAGCAAGTGCTGCACGTCGACTTCCAGCGCGTCGATGCCGGCCAGGCCCTGCACACCAAGGTGCCCCTGCACTTCATCAACGCCGAGAACTCGCCTGGCGTCAAGCTGAGCGGCGCCCTGATCTCGCACGTGATCACCGAAGTCGAAATCATCTGCCTGCCCGCCAACCTGCCGCAGTTCATCGAAGTCGATCTGGGCAGCCTGCTGGCTGGCGGCTCGGTGCATGCCAGCGACCTCAAGCTGCCGATCGGCGTGACCTTGAACCTGCATGGCGACAACCCCGTGGTTGCCGCCGCCATGGTCAAGGGCGCCGGCGCCGAAGAAGCTGCCGGCGAACAGCCCGCTGCCTAAATGTGCAAGGGCTCTGCCCTTTGCAAAAACCCCGCGCGTGCCTTGCACCCGCGGGGTTTTTTGCTGGCGGGCCGCACCCCAAGGCAAAATGAGCCACTATGAGCGATCCCATCCGTTTGATCGTAGGCCTGGGCAACCCCGGACCCGAGTACGAAACCACGCGGCACAATGCCGGCTTCTGGCTGGCCGATCACTATGCCGACGATCTGCGGGTTTCGTTCACTTTCGAGAAGGCCTTCTTCGGCATGGTGGCCAAGGCCAGGAAGGGCGGTGACACCGTGTTGCTGCTCAAGCCGGCCACCTACATGAACCGCTCGGGCCAGTCCGTGGGGGCGCTGGCGCGCTTCTACAAGCTCGCGCCCGCCCAGGTGCTGGTGCTGCACGACGAACTCGACCTGCTGCCGGGCCAGGTGAAGATCAAGCAGGGCGGCGGCCATGCCGGCCACAACGGCCTGAAAGACATCCAGGCGGCCCTGGGCAGCCCGGACTTCTGGCGCATCCGCATCGGCATCGGGCATCCGCGCACGCTGGGGCTGGCCCAGCAGGTAGCCGACTTCGTGCTGCATTCGCCGCGCCGCGAAGAGCAGGACGGCATCGACAGCGTGATCGACCGCTGCCGCGCCGTGCTGCCCGCCTTGCTCGACGGCGATTTCACGCAGGCCACCCGCCAGCTGCATGGCGGCAACCCGGCCTGACCCCCATGGACAAGGCCTCGCGCGGGCGGCTCACCTTCCGGCAGGAACTGGCCGACTTCTGGCATTTCTTCCGGCATCCCACCCTGCGCCGCCTGCCGGGCCGCAACGCATCCAGCAGCCTCGGGAGCGATTGGTGGCCGGGCCTGCGGCCGGGCCGCCTGCTGGCCTGGGCCATCGCGCTGTGGGTCATCAATATGGCGCTCTTCGGCCCCCTGGCCGTGGCCGTGGCGGACAAACTGGGCGCCGCGCACAGGCTGGACCCGGAACACGTGCCGGTGCTGATTGCCGTGATCTGGGCGCCGATGGTCGAGGAAATGCTGTTTCGCTACAGCATGCGGCGGCCCGCGCAGGCGCTGTGGCTGTGCCCATTGGCCATCGTGCTGGTGCTGTGGCCGGTGCGCCCCTGGAGCTGGGTTCTGCTGGTGTGCGTGCTGCTGGCCGCCTGCCTGCCGCTGCGCCGCGGCCGCATCGCGCGCGGCCGGTGGGCCAGCGACTGGCGCCGCGAATACGTGCGCCGCTACGGCCTGATCTATCACCTGGTGTCGCTGGTGTTCGCGGCCGTGCACCTGCACAATTTCATCTTCGACAAGACCACCTTCTGGCTGTTGCCCTTCCTGGTGCTGCCGCAGTGGGTCACCGGCCTGGTGCTGGGCTGGATGCGCACGCGGCGCGGCATCGGCGCCTCGATGGCGCTGCATGCCTTGTTCAATGGCGGGCCGGTGGCGGTGATATTGGTGATGCTGCGCTTCTTGCCGGGTAGCGTGTAAGCAGGGCTCGGCGGAGTTGTTCCACCGGGCCCGCCCAGTCGCCGGGCGCGGCTTGCCGGAAAAGACGCATGGTGCCGGGGTACCAGGGCGTCGTCTCGTCCTCCAGCATCCAGCGCCAGTCGGTGCCTTCGGCCGGCACCAGCACCCAGCACGGGATGCCCAGCGCGCCGGCCACGTGCGCCACGGCCGTATCCACGCAGATCAGCAGGTCCAGCTGTGCGACGAGCGCGGCGCTGTCGGCGAAGTCATCGAGGTCCGACCCCAGGTGCAGCAGGGCTTGTCCGGGCGGCGGCACGCGGGCCTGATCTTCGCCCTGGCCCTTCTGCAGGCTGATGAAGCTCAGCCCCGGCACTTCCCAGAGCGGGGCCAGCGTGCGCAGGCCGGGCAATGAACGGTTGTGGTCGTTCGAGTGCCCGGCATTGCCCTTCCATACCAGGCCGATCTTCTTGCCGGCCAGGCCGGCCAGCCTGGTTCGCCAGCGCTCCAGATGCGCGGGGCCGGGCTGCAGATAGGCTGCGGGCGGGATGGTGTCGAGCGTGGTTCCCAAGCCATGCGGCAGGCTCATGATGAAGGTCCAGTAGTCGTGCCCCAGCAGGGCGCGCACATCGTCCAGCGTGGCTGACTTGCGGATGGCGACGACGGCATCGACCGCCGCTTGCTGTTCGAACAGCGGCTTGAGCGGATCCATGCACACCAGGGTGAGGCGGCGCGCGCCCAGGGCCTTGAGCTGCGACAGGTAGCGGCCGAACTGGATCACGTCGCCGTGGCCCTGTTCCTGCCAGATCACCAGCGACTTGCCCGCCAGCGGTTCGCCGCGCCATGGCGGGCAATCGAGCGGCGGCGTGGCCCAATGGCTCAGGCGGCTTTGCCGTTGCGGGTGATAGCGGAACTCATACAGGGGCCAGGCCTCGGCGAGCCTGCCCTGCCGCAGCAGGACGAGCGCCAGTCCGAAGTGCGCATCGGCAAAGTCCGGGCGCAAGGCCAGCGCCTGGCGAAAGGCCGATTCGGACTCCGGCAGGCGATTGAGCTGGTCGAGCACGGTGCCCAGATTGTTCCAGGTGCCTGTATCGGCGGGCTTGAGGGCCAGCGCGCGCCGGTAGGCGGTTTCTGCCTGGGCGTATTTGTTCTGGCGATGCAGGATCGCGCCCAGGCTCTCGTGCGTTTGGGCATTGCCGGCATCCAGCACGGTGGCCTGGCGATAATGGGCTTCGGCCTGGGGCAATTGATTCTGCAGGGCAAGCACGGCCGCCAGGCAGCCGTGCGCCAGGGCCTGCTGCGGTTGCAGCGCCAGCGCCTGCCGGCAGCTTGCCTCGGCGTCGGCCAGGCGGCCCAGGGTCACCAGCAGGGCCCCCAGGTTTTGATGGGTTTCGGCATGGTCGGGCCGCAGCCGGATCGCGTGCCGATAGGCCACCTCGGCGTCGAGATGGCGGCCCATATCGTCCAGCAGCACGCCCAGGTTGTAGTGCACGTCGGGCAGGTCGGGGTTGCGGTCCAGCACGTGCCGGTAGGCCGTGACGGCTTCGTCCTGCTTGCCGAGTTCCTGCAGCAGCACGGCCAGGCGCAGATGGGCCGGCAGGTGGCCGGCATCGCAGGCCAGGGCCTGCCGGTAGGCATGCAGGGCTTCTTGAACCTGGCCTATCTGTTGCAGCGCATGGCCCAGGTGGCAATGCGCATCGGCCAGGCCGGGCTGCAGCGCCAGGGCCTGGCGCAGGACCAGCCGGGCTTCGCTGGTACGGCCGTGCTCGATGAGCCCGGCACCTTCCTGGGTCAGTTGGCGCGCCTGCGCGCGAAGGTCGATGTCGGTGGGCAATGGCATGCCAGCAGTCTAGCCGCGGCGGCTTTCGCTCGGGTGTCGCCCGGTTTCACCGCGTTTCACCGGATCGGGCGGATCTGGCGCAGGGGCGGTTCAATCGCGCCGGAATTCCCGCACGCCCGGCATGTTCCTGAGGTGGCCGCAGATGCTCTCGAATTCATCGGCCGAGGCGCGCGACAGGGCGATGCGTATGTCGTCCAGTTCCTGCGAGTCTTCGGACTGCTGCACGATGAACTGCTTGACCCGGATGCTGCGCGCGCCCAAGGCCTGGTGCACGCTGTCGAGCGAGATGCTGCCGCGTTCGGCCAGCATGCGCAGGCTGCGCTGCTGCTTGACGGAGATGAAGCGGCGCTCGATGGGCTTGATGCCGGCCAGGATGATCAGGACGATGACGGTCGCGCCGATGGCGCCCACATACATGCCGCCGCCCACGGCCAGGCCGACCCCGGCCACCGACCACAGGCTGGCCGCCGTCGTCAGCCCGCGCACCACCTCGCCGCGCAGCAGGATGGACCCGGCGCCCAGGAACCCGATGCCGGAAACCACCTGGGCCGCCACGCGCGAGGGGTCCAGCACCACGTCCTTCTGGCCGAGCACGTCCGAGAAGCCGAAGAGCGACACCAGCATGATCAGGGTCGAGCCGACGCACACCAGCATGTGCGTGCGCAGGCCGGCAGCCCAGTTCAGGCGCTCGCGTTCGAAGCCGATGACGCTGCCCAGCAGGGCGGCGAGGAGCAGGCGGCAGATGAGTTCGAGGTTGCCGATCATCATGGCCGCTCCATGGCCGGGCGGGTCCGGCGGAGCAAATGAAGCAAACTTGTCATATATCCCGCATATTGCACCGAAATGCCGATGCCGCAAAGCCCCGCGGCTCGCTCAAGCGGGGGACGCCGCCCAGATGAAAACCTGATCGCGTCCGAGCGACTTGGCCTGGTAGAGCGCCTCGTCCGCCCGCGCCAGCAGTGTCGGAAAATTCTGGGCGTGCTCGGGAAAGCTCGCGATGCCGATGCTGATCGTCATGGGCTGCGACAGGTCCGGATGCGGCGTGCTGGCCACGGTGAGGCGGATGCGTTCCGCCATCGCCATCACGTCGTCTCGCGGCATGCCCAGGCAGAGCAGCGCAAACTCCTCGCCGCCGTAGCGGAACAGGTCGTCTTTGGTCCGCATGGCCGAGGCGATCGTCGCGACGATGTCCTGGATGGCGCGGTCCCCGGTGGGATGGCCGTAGCGGTCGTTGATCTCCTTGAACCGGTCGATGTCGATCATCAGCAGGCTGACGGGCTGCCTGGAGCGCGCGGCGGCAGCCAGCGTGGCGGGACCCTTGATGTCGAACTGGCCCCGGTCCTGCAGGCCGGTCAGCGCGTCCCGGCCCACTTGTTTGATCAGGCGCTCGTAGCGGTAGCGATAGGTGAGCCGGTCGAACACGTCGCGGGGGGCATTTGCCGGCGCGCCGGGCGTGTTCCCTTCGACATAGCGCAGATAGAGCGTCAGCATGAGGCTGAAGAACGCGGCCGAGCCCATTTTGGCGATCCATCCGCCGTAGAGGGCCGATAGCGGCACATGGGTGAGGAAACGCAGGCCGGCGTAGAAAAAAAGCTGGTCGAAGGTCAGCACGATGGCCAGGCTGACGAAGATCCGGCCGGGAATGGTCTTTGTGACGAGCGTCCTCAGCCGCTCGTAGAGAACCACCATCGAGATCAGGTCGATGAAGAGCAGGACGGTGCCCCAGATCATGAGCAGGCCCATCTGGTCGAGGAAGCTCAGGTCGGGCTTGTAGCCGGGCAGGCTGGCCGGGCTGGTATAGAGGCGCAGGACCAGCGCCAGCACCACCATCAGGATATTGCCGACCAGCAGGCCATAGGTGGGCTGGCGCATGCTCTCGGCGTCTTCCTTTATATAGAGCAGCAGGAAGATGGCCAGCTTGCCCGCGAAGAGGATGGTCGAACCGGGCGAGATCAGGCCGAACGGCAGTTCGATGAAGAACACCGCCGCGAGATAGGTCTCGAGGAAGTGCATCGCGCCGAGCATGCAGAAGAAGACGCCGATGCCTATCTTCTTGCGGTAATAGAAGGTCGCCGCCATGGCGGCAAAATAGACGAAGGCCTGTATCAGCAGGAGGAGAACGCCGGACATATCGCGAAGGGTTGCTTCCGGGAAGAAGGAGCGCCCTGGCCAGCGGTCCCTTTGTTATCTGCCCTATTCAGGGCGCAGGAAAATTAACATACTTTCAAAAATACACATATTTTTTGCGACCCTCTCTCGCGGCGCCGTCCTGATCGGCGGTGAACCGTGCTAGACGGGTGAGGCCAGCCAATGCAGCAGCCCTCGAGCCGTCGCCCGGCCGCTGGCAATGCAGGCGGTCAGCAGGTAGCCGCCGGTGGGGGCCTCCCAGTCCAGCATCTCCCCGGCGCAGAAAACCCCCGGCAGTCGGGTCAGCATGAAATTGCCGTCGAGCGCCTCGAAGCGCACTCCGCCGGCGGTGCTGATGGCCTCGTCGATGGGGCGCGTGGCGGTCAATGCCAGCGGCAGCGCCTTGATGGTGCGGGCCAATTGTTCGGCGTCCAGCATGGCCTCCTTGCTCAGCACTTCGCGCAGCAGCGTGGCCTTGACGCCGGCGATGCCGAGGCGGCTTTGCAGGTGCGAGGACAGCGAACGCGCGCCGCGCGGATGAGACACCTCGGCCAGCACGCGCCCGGCCGTATGGTCCGGCAGCAGGTCGAGGGTGAGCAGGGCCTGCCCCGCGCGGTCGAGCTGGTCGCGCAAGGGCGCCGACAGCGCGTAGACCAGACTGCCTTCGACGCCATGCCCGCTGATGACGAACTCGCCGCGCCGCTGCAGGCGCGTGCCGTCGGCCGTCATGCAGCTGGCCTGTACATTCTTGACCGGTTCGCCTGCACACTTGTCGCGGAAGAAGTCGCTCCAGGCCACGTCGAACCCGCAATTGGCGGGCTTGAGCGCTTCGATGGCCACGCCCCGTTCGGCCAATAGCGGGATCCACGCGCCGTCGGAGCCCAGCCTGGCCCAGCTGCCGCCGCCCAGCGCCAGGATCACGGCGCGGGCTGCATGCGCTGTGTCGCCGTCGGGCGTGGCAAAGCGCAGGCGGCCGTCCGTGTCCCAACCCACCCAGCGGTGACGCGCGTGGGTGACCACGCCGTTCTCGCGCAGGCGATGCACCCAGGCGCGCAGCAGCGGCGCCGCCTTCATCTCGCGCGGGAAGACGCGCCCGGACGAGCCGACGAAGGTCTCCACGCCCAGCCCCGCCGCCCAATCGCGCAGCGCCTCGGGCGGACAGGCCTGCACCAAGGGCGCGAGCGCCTGCTGGCGCTGGCCGTAGCGCGTCAGGAAAAGCGCCAGCGGTTCGCTGTGCGTGAGATTGAGCCCGCCGCGGCCCGCCATGAGGAATTTGCGGCCCAGCGTAGGCATGGCGTCGAAGAGATCGACGCCCACGCCGGCGGCGGCCAGCACTTCGGCGGCAGCCAGCCCGGCAGGGCCGCCGCCGATGACGGCGATGCGGGAAGGGGAGTGTGGCATGGACCGCAGTGTAGAACGTATTGCGTTCCCGGCCCGGGCGGCGTCATGCCACGCCGTCAATACGGGGCATCGTCCTCGGTCTTCATGGCGGTCAGCGGCGGCTTGCAGAGCCCGGCCGCATAGTCGATGGCCTTGGCGACGCGCTGCGCCGTCTTTTGATCCTGGAACTCGAGCATCGAGTCGTCGTTCTGGTCTTTCATCCGGACGTCGACGGCGTAGGTGTCCGGGTCGCCGTTTTTCTTGATCACGCCCTTGACCTTGGTCCAGGTGCCGACCGCCACTTTTTCTATCGAACCCAGGACCAGCGTCACCAGTTTGCCGCTCTTGCCTTCGACCTTGTATTGGATGGAGCAGTCCTTGGACGACGTGGTGACGTCATCGATTTTCCAGTTTGCCTGGCCGGTTTCGAAAGTTCCCGGCTCGCCCTCCATCGCGCTGGGATTCACATAAGTGAAGACGTGCGAGAAGAAGCTGTTCCTGTGCATGGCGTCCGAGATGAACTGCAAGGCATCGTCGAGCGTGGGTTTGTGCGGCGGCGGGTCTTGCGCCCGGGCATTTCAACGCAGTGTCCTGCCGATTGAGGCCCGGGGAAAGCTCCTGGAACTGATGATAGATCTTAAGCTTTGTTTCATCAGGGGCTAAAGAGTAACTAAAATGTTTTGCTTCATGCGGTTCGATGATCTGAAGCGCATATTCCGAGGCACGAAATTTCGCCGTATCCACTCATGACATCTCCGAAAACCCTTTCGAAAGCCCCTGGCCTGCGCCGCCTCATGTGGGGAGGCGTGGCCGGGCTGGCGATCGGCCTGCTGCCCTTGCCGCTGCCGATCCTGGTGCGCCTGCTGATCGCCTGGACCGGCGGCACCCTGGTGTACCTGGTGCAGGCGTGGTGGGTGGCAAAAACCTGCGATGCGTCCCGCACGCGTGTCCATGCCCAGTCCCAGGACCAGCCCGACGTGTTGATCCTGATCGTGACCATGGCCGCCGTCTGCGCCTGCGTGGCCGCCATCACCATGCTGCTGCTGCAGGTCAGGCAGATGAGCGGGCTTGAACGCGCCGCGTATGTCGGCCTGGGCCTCGCGGCGCTGGTGACCTCCTGGCTGGTGATCCATACGATCTACGCATTCCACTATGCGCATCGCTACTACCAGAACGAGAAGCGCGGCGTGCCCAACGGCGGCGGGCTCAACTTCCCCGGCCAGGGCGATCCGCAATACTCCGATTTTCTGTATTTTTCCTTCGTGATCGGCATGACCTCGCAGGTTTCCGACGTGAATGTGACGTCCGCGGGCATGCGGATATTGACTCTGGTGCAGGGGGTGCTGGCTTTCGCCTTCAATATGCTGGTGCTCGCCTTGTCCATCAATGTCGTGGCGGGCGCGATTTGAAGCGCCGCGCCTAGGTTCAACCGGACTTGCTCAAGGCCAGCCAAGTCCAGCGGACACCGTTCGTTTGGTTTCCCGGCTGGACGGAATCGGCGCCAACCTGCCGTACAAGCGTGAACCCCAGCCTTTGCGATGCCGTGATCGTTTCTTGCGGCGATATCGGAAAAGCCGGGCGATCCGGGGCGCCCGGGCCGTGCCGCAGCGACCCAAAGGGGCCGTGCATGCGCGCTTCGGCAAGATGGGGAAGCCGATCGTCCAGCCAGGTGATCCGGTCGGAGCGGTGTCGCGACCTACCCGCCTCGCGCAATGCCTCGACCGGCTCCACGGCCCACACGTGATGCCCCTGCTCGGCAAACCAGGCGGCGTCCCTGCCGGTGCCCGCGCCGATATCGGCGATGTTGACCGGCGCGGCCGGCAGGAGGTCGAGCACGGGGGCGTAGATTTCCCTTGCGTCCAGGCTATCGATGCGCGCAATCAGCGCCGGCGTTGCCGCCTCTGCATAGCCGTCGAGAATCTGCTGGACGGGGGTAGCGCCCATCGGGATGCGGCGTGCCAGTCCAGTGGGTTTAGCGGCCGGGTTTGACCAGTTCGATCCAATCCGCGAATTTCTCGGCAAACTCTTTCAGGAAACCCTTGGTGGCGTCGTTGCTCAGCTTGCCATCGGCGTCGAGCAGGTCGCCCACCTTGGAAATATAGGCTTCCGGCTGCTGCAGGATGGGCATGTTGAGGAACACCAGCGGCTGGCGCAGATGGTGATTGGCGCCAAATGCGCCCAGCAGGCCGGGGGACACGCTGATGATGGCGGCCGGCTTGCCGCTCCATACGCTTTTCCCATAGGGGCGCGAGCCGACATCGATCGCGTTCTTCAGGCTGCCCGGGATCGATCGGTTGTATTCCGGCGTGACGAAAAGCACGGCATCGGCTTTGGCGACTTCGCCGCGGAAACGCGTCCAGGGCGACGGCACCGCGGTGTCGTCGAGATCCGGGTTGTAGAGCGGCAGATCGCCGATTTCGACGATGCCGAGATCCAGGCGCGGAGCGGCAAGCTCCTTGACCGCGAGCGCAATGGACCGGCTGAAAGAGCCTTTGCGGAGACTGCCGACAAGGACTGCGACATTGAGGGACATGGTGTTTCCTTTAAGGAAGAGTGGCTTGGACCGGGGCTTTTCGCTGCTACGCTACG
>DASWPO010000298.1:0-13814 GCA_036404015.1 Bordetella sp.
GAAGGCCACCTTGCCGCGCCGCATTCCGTCCGGTGCGGTGGGCGACACCGACATTTACGGCGCGCAGCAGCACGCTCCCCTGCTCGATATCGACGTGCCACTGGACATCGCGACCTAGCCATTCAAAAGCACTACCCGCACAGCACGTCCGCAGGCTCGGGCCAACACGAGCCCGATACAAGAAAAAACAACGAGATCACACAACGGAGGAGACAAACATGAAATTTCCGCGCGCTTTGGCGGCCTGCATCGTTGCGGGCCTGAGCTTGTTCCACGGCATCGCCGCCCAGGCGGCATGGCCCGGGGAACACCCCCTGACCCTGGTCGTGCCCTTCCCGCCCGGCGGCACGACCGACATGGTCGGCCGCCTGCTCGCCTCGACACTGGGCAAGCAGCTGAACCAGACCGTCATCGTCGACAACCGCGGCGGCGCGGGCGGCACCCTGGGCGCCGCCTACGCGGCGCGCGCCAAGCCGGACGGCTACACGCTCTTTCTGGCCACCACCGCCCATACCATCGCCCCCTCCATCTACGACACGCTGCCCTACGACTTCAGCAAGGATTTCGTCCCGATCACGACGGTGGCCTCGCTGCCGCACGTCCTCATCGTCAATGCCAAGCTGCCCGTCGATTCCGTGGCCGACCTGATCAAATACGCCAAGGCGCATCCCGGCCAGATCAACTTCGGCTCGGCCGGCATCGGCAGCACCGACCACCTTTCGGTCGAGCTCTTCAGCCGCAGCGCCGGCATCAAGCTCGAACACGTGCCCTACAAGGGCGACGACCCCATGATGACCGACCTGATGGGGGGCCAGATCCAACTGGCGATGCCGCCCAGCGGCGTAGTCGTGGGGCCGGTGCACGCCCACAGCGTGAAGGCGCTGGCCGTGAGCAGCGCCAAGCCCAGCGTGTACTTCCCGGGCATCCCTGCCATCGACGAAACGGCCGGGCTGTCCGGCTACACCTTCAAGACCTGGTACGCGCTGATGGTTCAGGCCGGCACGCCGCCCGACGTGCAGGCCAGGCTCTATCAGGCCGTGGTCGCCGCCTTGAAATCGCCCGACATGCAAAAAGCCGTGCAGACCATCAACGGCGACCCAGGCGGAGAACCCTCCAAGGAACTCGCCCGCCTCATCGCCGAGCAAACGCAAGAATGGCACAACATTTTGAAGCCTGAAAAATAAACAGGCCAGGACATAAAACCCCCACGCCGCGCCTTCGGCTTGCCGCCCCCCGAGGAGGGGGCCGTTTTTACCTCGAGGCGGCTCGGCGGTAAAAAACAGGAGACAAAACATGTATGTAAAAGCACTGCTCTGCGCGCTGACGGCCACTGTTTCGTTCGCAGCCAAGGCCGACACCTATCCATCCAACCCGGTCAAAGTCGTCGTTCCCTTCGCCGCGGGATCTTCCACCGACCTGATCGGCCGCGAGATCGCGCGGGTGCTCAGCGAAGGGCTGCACCAGTCCTTCGTGGTCGAAAACCGTCCGGGTGCGCAATCCACCATCGGCGCCGCCGAAGTGGCCCGCGCCAAGCCGGACGGCTACACCGTGCTGATCGGCAGTACGACATCGATTCCCGCAGCGCCATTTCTCTTGAAGCAAATACCGTACAAGCCGCTGACCGACCTGCTTCCCGTGGCCCGCATCGGTGCCGTGCCTTTCATGCTGGTGGTCAGGGCGGATCTGCCGGTCAAGACGGTGAACGATCTGATCGATTACGCCCACAAGAATCCCGGCAAATTGAACTGGGGCTACGCCAACGCCGCCAACCAGGGCGCGGCGGCAATGATGACGCATACCTCCAAGATGGAAGCAGTCGCAGTCCCCTATACCAGCGTTCCGCAGATGGTCATCGATATGCTGGGCAATCGCCTGGACTTCGGCATCATCGACACCACCAATGCCGCGTCGCAGATCACGGCGGGCAAGCTGCGCGCGCTGGCGGTGACCAGCGGCAAGCCGCTGCAGCAATTCCCCGACGTTCCGCCGCTGGGCAAGACACTGCCCGGGTATGAACTGCTCGGATGGTACGGGGTATACGTGCCGGCGAAGACGCCCAAGCCCATCATCGATACCTTGGCCAAGGTACTGCTCAAGGGTATGGATAGCGCCGATTACAAAGCCCATCTGGCAAACGCCGGCCTTATTCCCTATTCGGCCGGACCGGAAGAGCTGACCCGGTTCGACGAAAGCGAAACCAAGAAGTGGGCCGAAATGGTGAAGGCGGCCGGCATCGAACCGCAGTGATCCCAGTCCAACCGAGACCCGCCATGCACAGCACTTCCGCCTTGCCGGCCCCGTCGGCCAACCTGGCCCGCGCCCTGGCCCAGTTTGCCCACGGCCTGCGCCACGACGACCTGCCCGATGACGTCAGGCACAAATCCCGGAACCACATCCTGGACGCGATCGGCCTGGCCTTCGCCTCGCAGCACTTCCCCTTTGCCGCCCCGGGCCTGGCGGGCTTTCGCGCCGCCGGCGCCCCCGGCGCATCGACCGTGATCGGCCATGGCAGCGATCTGCAGCCGCGCGACGCGGCGCTGTCCAACGGCTACCTGATACACGGCCTGGATTTCGACGACACGCACCCTGGCAGCATCGTCCACCCCACCGTCGCCTGCCTGCCGGCGGCATTGGCCGTGGGCGAAATGACGGACGCCACCTGGGGCGAACTGCTGGCGGCCTATGCCGCCGGCATGGAAACGGCGATCCGCATCGGCCGCGCGGTCAAGGGGGGCTTTCACCACACGGGCTTCCATGCCACGGGGATCGTGTCGCACTTCAGTTCGGCAGTCGTCGCCGGCAAGTTGTTGAACCTGTCGGTGGACCAGATCGTCGCCGCGCAAGGCATCGCCGCCAGCACGGCTTCGGGCGTTCAGGTTTTCCTCGAAACCGGCGCCTGGACCAAGCGCATGCACCCGGGCTGGGGGGCATTGGCGGGCATCACCGCCGCGCAAATGGCCAAGGCCGGCTTCCACGGCCCGGACCGCCCCTATGAAGGAAAATTCGCCTTGTTCGACACGCATATGCAGGATCGTGCCGGCGAGGTCGACACGGAATCCATGCGGCTGGGCCTGGGCCGGGAATGGACGCTGCTGGACACCTCCATCAAGCCCTATCCGGTCTGCCACTTCATCCACGGATGCGCCGAGGCGGCCCTGGCGCTGCGCGCGCAGCTTCCCGATCTGGCCCAGGTGGAACGCATCGTCTGCGAGCTGCCCGCGGCCACCCTGCCCATCGTGGCCGAGCCCGCCTGCGCCAAGCGGGTGCCCCGCTCCGACTACGAAGCCAAGTTCAGCGCGCAGTTCGTCGTCGCCGCCTGCCTGCTGCGCGGCCGCTTCACGCTGCTTGAGCTCGAGGACGCAAGCCTGGCCGATCCGCGCATACTCGCGCTCGCCGCCAAGGTGGAATGCGTGGCCCAGGCCGAGACGGCTTTTCCAACCTATTTTTCCGGCGCCGTGACCGTCCACAAGACCGACGCGAGCAGCGTGCATCATCACATCCCGATGAACCTGGGCAGCGGCCAGCGCGCCCTGGCCCTGGACGACATCGCGGTGAAGTTCCGCGCCAATGCCGCCCTGGTATTGACCGAGGCGCGCACCCAGGCCGTCCTGGACACGCTGCTGAACGCCCAGGCGGATACGCCGGTGCGCGAGATCACCCGGGCGCTGGCCTGACCGGCGCCGTCGCTGCCCCCATGCCATCCCTTTCACCCCGACTTGCAGAGGTTTGCCGATGAGCGACGCCCTCCCCCCGCTTCTGGCGGACGCCACCCGTGATCTCGCCCGTTTCGCCGCGCAATTCCGTTACGAGGACATCCCCGCCGATGCCGTCGAACGCATGAAGACCAGCCTGCTCGACAGCATCGGCTGCTGCGTGTTCGGCGCGACCTTGCCATGGACCCGGCGCGTGCAGGCCATGGTGGAGGCCGACCAGGCCGCGCCGGTCGCCTCGCTATGCGGCGCCGGCCGCAAGACCTCGATCGCCAACGCGGTCCTGGTCAACGGCACCGCCGGCCACGCTTTCGAGTTGGACGACATCCATAAAGAGTCCATCGTCCATCCCGGTTCGATCGCCACGCCGATCGCCCTGGCCTATGCCGAACGCGACGGCAACTGGACGGGCCGCGCCCTGATCACGGCCATGGTGGCCGGCTACGAAGTCGGCACCCGCGTGGGCAACGCCGCCACCATGAGCCTGTTCTACCGCGGCTTTCACCCGCAAGGCACGTCGGGCGTCTTCGTGGCGGCAGGCACGGCCGCCAAGTCGCTCGCGCTGGACGCCGCCCGCACGCAACACGCCCTGGGCATCGTCGGCTCGCAGGCCGGCGGCCTGATGGCCGCCCAGGAAGGCGCCATGGTCAAGCGCTTTCACAGCGGCCGCGCCGCGCAAAGCGGCGTGTATGCCGCCGAACTGGCCAGCCGCGACTTCACCGGCATCGTCGACGTGCTGGAGGCGAGCTATGGCGGCTATCTCAGCGCCTACTCCGACAAGCCGGACGCGGCGCGCCTGACCGATGGCCTGGGCAAGGATTGGCAAACCGCCAAGGTCGGCTACAAGCCGCATGCCAGCGTCACCAGCATCCACGCCGCGCTGGACGCGCTCTCGCACATCCTGCGCGCCAACCATCTCAAGGCCGCCGACATCGCCTCGATCAAGGCCGGCGTCAGCCACATGACCTATGTGCACTGCGCCTGGGAATACAAGGCCCAGGGCGTCACCGCCGCGCAGATGAACCTGTACTACGGCCTAGCCGTGATCGCCCACGACGGCATGGCCTTTGTCGACCAGTACGACGAAAAGCGCCTGGCCGACCCGCTGCTGCTCGATCTCATCGGGCGCACCGAGGCGCATGTCGATGAAGAGATCGAGGGCATGGGCCCGGCCTTCCGGCACGCCGCCACGGTGACCGTGACCACGCGCGACGGGCGCACGCTGACGCACCGCATCCTGAACCGGCGCGGCAGCCCCGAGAACCCGATCTCCGCCGCCGACGTGGAATACAAGTTCCGCAACGTGGTGCGATCCTGCCTGCCGCAAGCCAGCATCGACCGCCTGGTCGAGCTGTCCAAACGGCTCGAAACGCTGGACAGCGTCGGCGAGATCATCGCCATCGCGGCCGCGCCGCGCGCCTGAAACCTCTTCCCCCTACGACACCGCACATCATCATGGCCAAGACGATCGCCGAACAGCTTGCCTCCCATTTCGCGAAGTTCGACTACGACTCGCTGACACCGCAGACCCGCAAGGCCGTCAAGCGCCTGCTGCTCGATTACCTGGGTGTCGGCGTGGCGGGCAGCCAGACCGGCAGCGGCAAGATCGCGCGCGAGTTCGCCGCCTCCCTCGGCGGCCACCCGCAGGCCACGCTGATCGGCGACGGCGCGCGCGTGCCGGCCATGCAGGCCGCGCTGGCCAATGCCATCTCCTCGCACAGCGTCGAGCTGGACGATATCGACGTGCTGGCCCTGTTCCACTTCAGCCCCCCCGTGTATTCGGCCGCGCTGGCCACCGCCGAGCAGGTCTCGGCCGATGGCCGCGCCCTGCTGGCGGCCCTGGCGGCCGGATGCGAAATGATGGAGCGCTTGAGCAAGGCGGCCAACAACTCGCTGCGCAACCGCGGCTACCACACCACGCCGACGTGCGGCATCTTCGGCGCCGCCATCGCCTCCGGCAGGCTGCTGGGCTTGTCGGAAGAACAGATCGTGTCGTCGCTGGGCCTGGCCGGCGCGCAGTCCGGCGGCCTGATGGAGATGTACGGCCCATCCATGCAGAAACGCTTCAACCCCGGCCCGGCCTCGCGCAACGGCGTAACCGCGGCGGCCATGGCCAAGCTGGGCTTCACCGGCGCGGCCACCATCTTCGAGGGCGAACGCGGCTGGCTGGCGGCTTTCACCGACGAGAACGATCCCGGCCAGCTGACGCGGGACCTGGACAAACCCTATCCATTGGATATCGAGTTCAAGCCCTATTCGTGCGCCCGCCCGATCCACAACGCCATCGACTGTGCGCTGGACATCCGCAGGCGGCACGCGCCCGACCTGAGCCGCATCAAGGCCATTGGCATGGCGCGCCACCCCGACTGGGCGCTCTACCATCAGAACACCAGGCCCGTCACCTACCACGAGGCGCAGGTCAGCCTGCCGTATTCGGTGGCGGTGGCGCTGACCGACGGCCAGGCGCTGTTCCCGCAGTACAACAACGCGCGCCTGAAGGAACCCATGCTGGCCAAGCTATCCGACCTGGTGGAGATCCGCGTCGACGCCAGCCTGCCGCGGGGCGTGTCGTGCAAGATGACGATGGAGATGGACGACGGCGCGCGATACATGTCGCAGGTCGACTACCCCAAGGGCTCGATCCAGAACCCGATGGACGACGACGAACTGCGCGCCAAGTTCGACAGCCTGGCCGTCCCCGTGCTGGGTGCGGCGCGCGCGGCCGAAGCGGCCGCCATGGTGGCCGATATCGAGCAGTGCCGCGATATCGGCCAATTGATGCGCCTATTGGCGCCGCAAGGAAAGTAGGCTGTCCCGGGCTGCCTGGTATTCGCGCGCCAGCCTGGCGATCAGATCGGCCGCCGGCACGACCTTGTCGATCACGCCCACGCCCTGGCCGCATCCCCAGATATCCTTCCACGCCCTGGGCGCGCCCGCCTCATAGCCGCGCTCCGGCACCGGCAGGTTCTCCGGATCGAGCCCGGAATTTCGTATCGACGCGGCCAGGTAATTGCCGTGCACGCCGGTGAACAGATTGCTGTAGACGATGTCGTCGGACGTCGCGTCCACCACCGCCTGCTTGTAGGCCTGCGAGGCATTGGCTTCTTCCGTGGCGATGAAGGGCGAGCCGATATAGGCGAAATCCGCGCCCATGGCCTGCGCCGCCAGGATGGCGCCGCCCGTTGCGATCGAACCCGACAGGACCAGGGGCCCGCCGAACCACCGGCGGATCTCCTGCACCAGCGCGAACGGATTGCGCGTGCCGGCATGGCCGCCCGCGCCGGCGGTGACGGCGATCAGGCCGTCGGCGCCCTTCTCGACGGCCTTGCGCGCGAAGGTGTTGTGGATCACGTCGTGCAGGGTCACCCCGCCCCAGGCGTGCACGGCCTGGTTGATCTCCTCGCGCGCTCCCAGGCTGGTGATGACGATGGGCACCTTGTGCTTCTCGCAAATGGCCAGGTCTTCGTCCAGGCGCGCATTGGTCTTGTGCGCGATCAGGTTGATGGCAAAAGGCGCGGCCGGCCGATCGGGATGCGCCGCATCCCAGGCGGGCAAGCTCTCCCGGATCTCGGCCAGCCAGTCATCGAGCTGCGCGGACGGCCGCGCATTGAGCGCCGGCACGGCCCCGACAATGCCGGCCTGGCATTGGGCAAGCAGCAACTTGGGATTGCTGATGATGAACAGCGGCGAGCCGATCACCGGCAGCCGAAGCTTCTGGAATACAGCAGGAATCCTGGACATACATATCCTTTTTCAAACACGGAATGACTGCAAAGCCTTGCAGCGGCCACGCTGCGGCCCCGATCATGCATCGAGATGCGGCAGCCGAGCTTAAGACGCATGAGCCGAGGACCCCGGAGAAATCCGAAGCGCAGGCGCCAATGGCGCCGAGCATCGGAATTTCGCAGGGCAGCCTCGGCGGCTCAAGAACTCAACTCACACATCGCCCCAACCCACGCCAGCACGCCTCATTGCGGCAAGGTCAGCACGCCCTTGTCGCGCAGGGCGGCCAGCTCCGCATCCGACAGGCTCAGCAGGCGCTGCAGCACATCGCGCGTGCCTTCGCCCAGGGTCGGCGGCGCATTGCGGATGGGCAGGCGCTGGCCGTCCAGGCGGTAAGGCGGCGCGAAGGTATGCGTCGTGCCGGCCACCGGGTGCGGCATCTCGCGCAGCAGGCCTCCAGGCGTTCGAGCAGCGCGCTGCGCGGATAGGTCTTGATCAGGTCCGTCAACATGGCCAGCAATTCCACGCGGTTCTGCCCACGCTCGACGTTGGTGCGGTAGCGCGGGTCCTCCACGATGTCGGGGCGCTGCAGCACCTGCCGGCAAAACTTGTCGAACTGGACATTGTTGCCCACGGTGATGATGAGCGGGCCGTCGGCCGCCTCGAACATGCCGTAGGGCACGATGGAGGGGTGGGCATTGCCGTAGCGCTTGGGGTCGTGGCCCAGCAGCATGGCATCCAGCGCGTAATAGCTGCTGATCATGATGCCGCAGTCGTAGAGCGCCAGCTCGATCAGGCGCCCCCTGCCCGTGCGCTCGCGGCGGAACAGGGCGGCCAGCACGGCCTGCGCGGCATACATGCCCGTCATCATGTCGACGACCGCCACGCCGAACTTGAGCGGCGGCTGCGCGGCCTCGCCGTTGATGGCCATGAGCCCCGTCTCCCCCTGGATCACCAGGTCGTAGCCGGGCCGGTCGGCCTGCGGGCCGGACGTATCGTAGCCGGCGATCGCGCAATAGACGAGATCGGGCTTGATGGCCTTGAGCTGCTCGTAGCCCACGCCCAGCTTCTGGGCGCCGTCGTGCCTGAAATTGTGGATCACCACGTCGAACTGCGGCAGCATTTCATGGATCAGGCACATGCCCTCCGGGGAGCGCAGGTCCAGCGTGACGGAGCGCTTGTTGCGGTTCATGGCCGAGTAATACGTGGTCTCGGTCTTGCCGATGCGCATGCCCCAATCGCGCGTGTCGTCGCCGTGGCCGGGGTGCTCCACCTTGATGACCTCGGCGCCGAAGTCGGCCAGCACCTGCCCGCACAGGGGCCCGGCGAACACGCGGGAAAGATCCAGCACCCGCACGCCTTCCAGCGGAAAGTCCAGGCCGCCGGTCGTGGTCGTGTTCATTGTTTTCGGTCTCCTCGCTTGTTTCGTTCGTCTAGTTCTATTTGCGCAGCTTCGCGAAATCCGGCGGCCGCTTTGCCAGGAAGGCGCCGATGCCCTCGCGCGACTCCTCGGTCTCCTGCGAGCGCACCATGGAATGGGCTTCCTCTTCGAGCTGCTGCGCCAGCGTATTCACGTAGGCCGCGCGGCACAGCGCCTTGATGCGGGCCGTGGCCAGCTCGGGCCCGGCGGCCACTTGCGCCGCCAGGGCCAGCGCCTGCGCCAAGGCCTGGCCCGGCTCGGCCAGGCGGTTCACCACACCCAGGGCGTGCATGCGTTCGCCGCTGGCGCGCTCGCCCGTCAGGCACAGCTCGGTCAGCACCTGGCGCGACACGCACTCGGCCAGGAACGCCGTGGCGCCGCCGTCGGGCGTGAGCCCGACCTTGACATAGGCCAGGGAAAACACGGCATTCTTGGCCGCCACCAGCATGTCGCAGGCCAGCGCCAGCGACATGCCGGCCCCGGCGGCCGCGCCCTCGACCGCCGCGATCACAGGCTTGGGGCAGTCCCGCACCGCGCGGATGATGTCATGCAAGCCCTCGAGCCTGGCCCGGCGCTCCTCGATGGGCAGCGCGCGGCGCGTGGCGAGCTGGCGCAGGTCGCCGCCCGAGCAGAAATGGCCGCCCTCGCCGGTCAGCACCACGGCCCCCACGCCCGGATCGGACGCCGCCGCGCCGAGCGCGGCGGCGAGGTCCCGGTAGAACTCGGGCGACAGCGCGTTGCGCGCCTGCGGGTTGTTGTTGCTCAACACCAGCACGGCGCCTTCGCGGCGGGACAGCAGGGCTTGTCGTGTCATGGTCGTGGCGCCTTCATGTTCTCGGTGGATGCGGCTTTACTGCCGGCCCAGTTCAATGAAGCGGGCCAGGTGATGGTCCTCGTCGCCGAACTGGTGGTCGATCATGACCAGGCGCTTGGCGTAGTGCGCCATGGGCAGTTCCCAGGTCATGCCGATGCCGCCATGCAGCTGGATGCTTTCCTGCGCCACCAGCGTGCCGATATGGCCGATGCTGTACTTGGCCGCCGACAGGGCGCGCTCGCGCTTGACGCGATCGGTCTCGTCGATGGCCGCCGCCGCATTGATGACGGCCGAACGCGCCTGCTCGACTTCCAGCAGGATGTCGGCCATGCGATGCTGCAGCGCCTGGAAGCTGCCGATGGGCACGCCGAACTGCTTGCGGGTGCGCAGGTATTCCAGCGTCTGGTCCTTGGCCACGTCCATCGCGCCCACGGCCTCGGCGCACAAGGCCAGCAGGGCATAGCCGCTGATGCGCTCCAGCACGGCGCCGCCTGCGCCTTCCTTGCCCAGCAGGGCATCGGCGCCGACCTTCACGCCCTCGAACGCCAGCTCGGCGGCCCGGCCGCCCTCGAAGCGGTTGTAGCCGCGATGGGACAAGCCCGCCGCATCGCCCGGCACCAGGAACAGGCTGATGCCGCCCGCCTCGCCCGCCTTGCCCGACGTGCGCGCGGACACCAGCAGCAGGTCGGCCCGCTCGCCGAAACCCACCACGCCCTTGGCGCCGTCGATCACCCAGCCGTCGCCCGCTTTGCGCGCGGTGGCCGAGACGTTCTCCAGTTCGTAATGGCTGCCCGGCTCGTCATGGGCCAGGGCCGCGATGCAGCCGCCCGCCGCGATGTCTTCCAGCGCGGCCTTCTGCGCCGCCGTGCCCGCCTGGACCAGCGCCTGGCCGACGACCAGCGCCCCCAGCAGGGGCTCGGCCACCAGGCCGCGGCCCAGGCATTCGAACACCACGCCGATGTCGAAGCCCTTGCCGCCGAACCCGCCCTCTTCCTCGGGGAACAGGGCGCCGATGGCGCCGATCTCGGCAAACTGCGCGTACAGCGCGGGGCTGCGGCCCTCGGCGCCGTAGGCGATCTGGTTGCGGGTCTCGATGCCGTACTGCTCGGCAATGAAGCGATTCAGCGTGTCCGCCAACATGCGGCGGTCTTCGGTGTGCACAAAGTTCATGGCGTCGCTTCCCTTGCCTTACAGGCCCAGGATCATCTTGGAGATGATGTTTTTCTGGATTTCGTTGGAGCCGCCGAAGATGGACAGCTTGCGATAGTTGAAATACGCCGCGGCGGCCGACGCGGCCTCTTCGGGACCCACCGGCGGCTCGCCATAGCCCGCTTGCAGGGCCTGCTCGATAAAGGGCGCGGCGTAGGGGCCCATGGCGCGGCGCGTCAGCGACAGGATCTCCTGGCGGATCTCCGTGCCCTTGATCTTGAGCATGGAGCTTTCCGCGCCGGGCACGCCGCCGCCGGCCACCGCGGCGATCACGCGCAGGTTGGTGGTCTTCATGTTTTCCAGGTCGATCTCGACCCGGGCCATGCGGGCCGCGAACAGCGGGTCCCGCGACAGGGGCTTGCCCTTGTACCGCATCCGATCGGCCACGGCCTTGAGTTTTTCCAGCGCCGCCACCGAGAAGCCCACGCCGGCGATATTGGTGCGTTCGTAGGTCAGCAGGTACTTGGCGTAGGTCCAGCCCTTGTTCTCCTCGCCAACCAGGTTCTCCACGGGCACCTTCACGTCGGTGAAGAACACCTCGTTGACCTCGTGTTCGCCGTCGAGCGTGATGATGGGGCGCACTTCCACGCCGGGTGTCTTCATGTCGACCAGCAGGAAGCTGATGCCCGCCTGGGGTTTGACTTCCTTGTTGGTGCGCACCAGGCAGAAGATCATGTTGGCGTGGTGGCCCAGGGTGGTCCAGGTCTTCTGGCCGTTGACGAGGTAGTAATCCCCCGCCGGGTCCGAAACCCGCACGGCCGTGGTCTTGACCGAGGCCAGGTCGGAGCCGGCGCCGGGCTCGGAATAGCCCTGGCACCACCAGTCCTCGCCCCTGAGGATGCGCGGCAGCCAGTAGTCCTTCTGCGCATCGTTGCCGTACTTGATGAGCACCGGGCCCAGCATGTTCACGCCAAAGGGCACGATGCGCGGCGAGCCCGCCAGGGCGCATTCGTGCTCGAAAATGAATTTCTCGACCGGGGTCCAGCCCGGGCCGCCGTACTGTTTGGGCCAATGGTTGGCCAGCCAGCCGCGCTCGTTGAGCATGGCATGCCACTGCTCCAGGTCCTGCTTGGACAGATGCAGGTTGCTCCTGACCTTGTGCGCCATCGCGGCGGGCAGTTTGCTTTGCAGGAAAGTCCGGACTTCGTCGCGGAAAGCCAGTTCTTCTGGCGTGAATTGCAGATCCATCTTGTCCTCGGGAATTTTCAGGCAGCCTCGCCGCAGCGACGTGGAACTCGCCGCGCACGCAATGGCGGCTGCACGCATAACGCATGCCTCGCATGCATTGTTGGGGCCTCGCGGCCGTTCCCGGCCGCGCGGGTCCCGCTCAGGCGGCCTTGTTCAGGCTGTCGAAATTCCTGCCTTCGGCCACCAGCTTCTCGATGAGCGGCGACGGCTTCCAGAACAGGGCGTCTTCCTGGGCGAACTCGCGGATGTCGGCCAGCACCTTGTCCAGGCCCACCATGTCGGCATACTTCATGGGGCCGCCTCGATAACGCGGAAAACCGTAGCCCGACAGCAGGGTGACGTCCACGTCCAGCGGCCGCAGGGCGATGCCCTCGTGCACGACATTGGCGCCCTCGTTGATCATGGCCGCCATGTAGCGGCGCATGATCTCGTCCTGCGTGAACTTGCGCGGCGTGATGCCCTGCTTCGCGCGCTCGGCGTCGACGATGGCCAATACCTCCGGGTCGGGCTGGCCCGCGCGGGCGCCTTCGGGGTACAGGTAATAGCCGCGCCGGGTCTTCTGGCCGAACCAGCCGCGCTCGCAGATGCGATCGGAAATCTCCACGTAGCGGGCCTTGGGGTCGCGCGTGGGCGCCTTGCGCTTGCGCGAGGCCCAGCCGATGTCGCCGCCGGCCAGGTCGACCACTTGATAAGGCCCCATGGGATAGCCGAAGGCGCGCACGGCCTCGTCGATCTCGTAGGGCGAAGCGCCGTCTTCCATGAGGTAGTCCGCGGCCTGGCGGTACGCGGCCAGGATGCGGTTGCCGATGAAGCCGTCGCACACGCCGGCGCGCACCGGCGTCTTCTTGAGCCGCTTGGCCAGTTCGAAGGCCGTGGCGACCACATCGGCGGACACCTTGGCGGGCACCACGATCTCCAGCAGCTTCATGATGTTGGCCGGGCTGAAGAAGTGCAGGCCGATCACGTCCTGCGGCCGCGACGTGACGGCGGCAATGGCGTCGATGTCCAGGTACGACGTGTTGGTGGCCAGAACGGAACCCGGCTTGCACACGCGCTCGAGCTCCTTGAAAACGGCCTTCTTCACTTCCAGGTCCTCGAACACCGCCTCGATCACCAGGTCGACGCCGCCGATGTCGTCGTAGGAAGCGCTGCCCGTGTAGCGGGCCAGGACGGCCGCCTTGGCCTCGGGCGTCATGCGGCCGCGCGCGATGAGGCCGTCGTAGACCTTCTCCACATTGGCGCGGCCGCGCGCGATGGATTCGGCATCGCGCTCGATCATGGTCACGGGCAGGCCGGCATCCAGGGCCGCGACCGTGATGCCCGCGCCCATGGTGCCGCCGCCGATCACGGCAATGGCGTTGAACGCGCGCGGCTGGGCGGCACGGGCCTCGGGAATCTTGGCGGTCTCGCGCTCGGCGAAGAAGGCATGCACCAGCCCGGCGCGCTGCGGGCTGTCGATGCATTGCAGGAACAGGGCGCGCTCGCGGGCCAGGCCTTCGTCGAACGGCAGCTCGACGGCATGGCGCACGCACTCGATGATCTTCAGGGGCGAGAACAGGCCGCGCGACTTCTTGGCGGTCTCGGCGGCCAGCGTGTCCAGCAGGGCCAGCGCGGCGGCCTTGTCGGCGATGGCCAGGTCGCGCGTGCGGCGCACGGGCGCCTGTTGCGCCAGCAGTTCGCGGGCATAGGCCAGGCCGGCCTGGACCGAGTCCGCGCCCTCGTCCAGGCGGTCGACCAGGCCGGCGGCCTG
>DASWPO010000299.1:0-10689 GCA_036404015.1 Bordetella sp.
GACGATGACCCCGGTCATCGCCGCGACGGCCCTGGCCCCGGCCACGACCGCCAACGACGCCGCCGCGCCGCGCAAGCGCGCTGCCGCGCGCAAGACGGCGCCGCGCGCACCACGCAAGACCGCGACGCGCGCCGCCGCCCCCTCCCGCCGCAAAAAGTCCGCATGAACGCCCCCGCCGACCGCATGCACTACGAGCGGCTGATCGCCCAGGCGCAGACGCTGCCGGCCACCGCCTGCGCCGTCGCCCACCCCTGCGACGAGACCTCGCTGGGCGTGGCCGTCGAGGCGGCCCGGCTCGGCCTGATCCAGCCCATCCTGGTGGGCCCGCAGGCCAAGATCCGCGGCACGGCCGAGCAGTTCGGGCTGAGCCTGGACGGCCTGGAAATCGTCGACGCGCCGCACAGCCACGCGGCCGCCGCCGCGGCCGTGGCCCTGGTGCGCAACGGCCGCGCCAGCCTGCTCATGAAGGGCAGCCTGCACACCGACGAGCTCATGCACGAAGTCGTGGCCCGCGACACGGGGCTGCGCACCGGGCGGCGCATCAGCCATGTGTTCATCATGGACGTGCCCACCTACCCCGAGCCGCTTTTCATCACCGACGCGGCCGTGAACATCTTTCCCGACCTGGCCACCAAGGCCGACATCGTGCGCAACGTGATCGACCTGCACATCGGCCTGGGGCTGGGCGAGCCGCGCGTGGCCATCCTCTCGGCGGTGGAGCAGGTCAACCCCGACATCCCCGGCACCATCGACGCCGCCGCGCTGTGCAAGATGGCCGACCGCGGCCAGATCACGGGCGGCGTGCTCGACGGCCCGCTGGCGCTGGACAACGCCATCAACGAAGAAGCCGCGCGCATCAAGGGCATCAAGTCGCCCGTGGCCGGCCGCGCCCAGGTGCTGGTGGTTCCCGACCTGGAAGCCGGCAATATGCTGGCCAAGAACCTCACCTTCCTGTCCAACGCGGAAGCGGCCGGCATCGTGCTGGGCGCGCGCGTGCCCATCATCCTCACCAGCCGGGCCGACAGCCCGCGCACGCGCCTGGCGTCCTGCGCCGTGGCGGCCATCTACGCCGACCATCTGGCACGCACGCGGCCCGTGGCCTCCTAGCCGGGCGCTCCGGCCCGCGGCACCCTCGTCCGATCCTTTTGTACAGCAGGCACCATGCGCGACACCATCCTGGTCATCAACGCGGGCAGTTCCAGCATCAAGTTCTATCTCTACGACATCACCGGCCCCGGACAACTGCAGGCGCGCCTGGGCGGGCAATTGTCGGGCATCGGCACGCCGCACCCGCAGTTGTCGGTGAGCAGCGCCGAAGGGGCGGTCGAGGTCGAACGCCAGATCGCGCCGGCCCATGCGGCCGACGTGAGCAATGCGCAGGACGTGGTCGGCACCTGGCTGAGCGGCCATCTCAACGGCGTGCCCCGGGCCGTCGGGCACCGCGTGGTGCACGGCGGCGCGGAGTTCACCGGGCCGGTGCTGGTCGACGACGCCGTGCTGGCCAAGCTCGATACCTATACGGACCTGGCCCCGCTGCACCAGCCCCACAACCTGGGCCCCATCCGCGTGATCCGCGAACGCCGGCCCGACCTGCCGCAGGTGGCCTGTTTCGACACGGCCTTCCACCGCAGCCACGGCGACCTGGCCGACCGTTTCGCCATACCCGAATCCCTGTACGCCCGGGGCGTGCGCCGCTACGGGTTCCATGGCCTGTCCTACGAATACATCGCGCAGCGGCTCAAGGCCGTGCTGCCCGAGCTGGCCGCCGGCAAGGTCGTGGCCGCCCACCTGGGCTCGGGCGTGTCGGCCTGCGCCATGCAGGCCGGGCACAGCGTCGACAGCACCATGGGCTTCACCGCCATGGACGGCCTGCCCATGAGCACCCGGCCCGGCCGCCTGGACGCCGGCGTGGTGCTGTGGATGATGGAACAGGGCATGGACCACGACGCCATCGAGGCCCTGCTCTACCACGACTGCGGCCTCAAGGGCCTGTCTGGCATCAGTGGCGACATGCGCGACCTGCAGGCCAGCGGCGACCCGCGCGCCAGGCTGGCGCTGGACTACTTCGCCTGGCGCTCGGCCGAGGGCATCCTGGGCCTGGGCTGCGCCATGAACGGCATTGACGGCATCGTCTTCACCGCCGGCATCGGCGAGCATTCGGCCGAGATGCGCGCGGCCATCGCCGCGCACTGGCAATGGCTGGGCGTGAAACTCGACCCCGAGCGCAACGCCCGCCACGAGCAGCGCATCTCCGCGGACGACAGCCGCATCGGCCTGTACGTGGTGCCCACCAACGAAGAGCTCATCATCGCCCAGCACACGCTGGACCTCGTCAGCCGAGCCTGAATATGACGCCGACGCCCGCGCCGCCCCCCGCCCTGCCCCTGGCCGGCAGGCGCGGCCTGGTCACCGGCATCGCCAACGAGAACTCCATCGCCTGGGGCTGCGCCCGGGCCTTCCGCGCGCTGGGCGCCGAGGTGGCGGTCACCTATCTCAACGACAAGACGCACGCCTATGTCGAGCCCCTGGCGCGGCAAATCGAAGCGCCGCTGCTGATGCCCCTGGACCTGCTGCAAAGCGGCCAGCTGGAAGCCGTGTTCGACCAGTTGCGCTCGCATTGGGGATCGCTGGATTTCGTGCTGCATTCGCTGGCCTATGCGCCGCGCGAAGACCTGCACGGCCGCGTCGCCGACTGCTCGCGCGACGGTTTCCTGCAGGCCATGGACGTGTCGTGCTGGTCGTTCATCCGCATGGCCAAGCTGGCCGAACCCATGATGCAACATGGCGGCGCCCTTTTCTGCATGAGCTACTACGGCGCGGAGAAAGTCGTCGAGCACTACAACATGATGGGGCCGGTGAAGGCCGCGCTGGAGGCGGCCACCCGCTACCTGGCGGCCGAACTCGGCCCGCAGGGCATACGCGTGCACGCGATTTCGCCCGGACCGCTCAAGACTCGCGCGGCATCGGGCCTAGACCACTTCGACGACCTGCTCGACCAGGCGCAGGCCAAGGCGCCCACGCGCAGCCTGGTCTCGATCGAGGACGTGGGTGAAGCCACCGCCTGGCTGGCCACCGATGCGGCGCGCCGCATCACCGGCCAGACCCTCTACATCGACGGCGGCTATCACATCATCGACTGAGCCCTTCAGAACAGGCCGCGGAACAGCCAGTACAGGCCGGCCGCGAGCGCGATCGAGACGGGCAGCGTCAGCACCCAGGCCATGACCAGGCTGCGCACCGTGCCCCACTGCAGGCCCGAGCCGTTGGCGGCCATGGTGCCCGCCACGCCGGACGACAGCACGTGCGTGGTGGACACCGGCAGGCCGTAGACATCGGCGGCGCCGATGGTGAGCATGGCCACCAGTTCGGCCGAGGCGCCCTGGCCGTAGGTCAGGTGCTGCTTGCCGATCTTCTCGCCCACCGTGACGACGATGCGCTTCCAGCCCACCATCGTGCCCAGGCCCAGGGCGATGGCCACGGCGACCTTCACCCAGGTGGGGATGAACTTGGTGGCGTGGTCGAGCGACTTGCGGTAGTTGTCGACGACGCCCTGGTCCTGCGCGGCGATGGGGTTGTCGGCGCTCTTGCCGACCAGGCGGATGCCTTCCGACACCAGGTACATGTCATTGCGGATGTTCTTGGCCTGGCCCTGGCCGACCTGCGCCATCGAACCCGAGGCCTGCACGTCGCCGGCGATGCCGTCGGTCAGCTGCTGCAAGGCCGACAGGGTGGCCGGCGCCAGCTGGCGGGTCTGGACGAAGGACTCGACGTCCTCGCGCGGCTGCGCCGAGATGACGCCCTTCTCGTACTTGGCGAAGGTGGCCGATGCCTGCTGGGCCACGGCCACGAAGGTGTGCGTCTCGGCGGGCGTGACGGCCTTGTTCAGCGCATAGGCCGTGGGCACCGTGCCGATCAGGATCAGCATGATCAGGCCCATGCCCTTTTGCCCGTCGTTCGAGCCGTGGGCGAACGACACGCCGGTGCAGGTCAGCACCAGCAGGCCGCGGATCCAGAACGGCGGCGGGGCGTTGCCGGCGGGCTCCTTGTAGAGCGCGGGCACCTTCACCAGCGCCTTGAGCGCCAGCAGCAGGACCGCCGACAGCACGAAGCCGACCACCGGCGAGAACAGCAGCGCCTTGCCCACGCCCAGCGCCTGGTCCCAGTCCACGCCGCTGGTGCCGGAGGGGCCGTGCAGCATCTGGTTCATCAGGCCCACGCCGATGATCGAGCCGATCAAGGTGTGCGAACTCGACGACGGCAGGCCGAAATACCAGGTGCCGAGGTTCCAGATGATGGCCGCGATCAGGAGCGCGAACACCATGGCGAAGCCCGCGCTGCTGCCCACTTGCAGGATGAGCTCGACCGGCAGCAGCTGCAGGATGCCGAAGGCCACCACCCCCGTCGAGGTCAGCACGCCCAGGAAGTTCCACAAACCGGACCAGACCACGGCCAGGTTGGGCGCCATGGAGCGCGTGTAGATCACCGTGGCGACCGCGTTGGCCGTGTCGTGAAAGCCGTTGACGAACTCGAAGCCCAGCGCGATCAGCAGCGCCACGCCCAACAGGATGTAGGGCAGGGACGAAGGCATGGAGACCGGCTCCAGGTCGGCGGCGATATGCGTCACGACATAGCCGACCCCGACGATCAGGAACAGGAAGAAGACGGCCAGGCCCAGATACCGGGAACGGGCGGGGGGCGCCGCGACGGGCGAAACCAGAGTTTGCGACATGGTCAGACCAAGGAAGTTGAACCGACCATGATGCTATTGACGGCATTTGTCACTTCCATGACGCCGCTTTGGGACAATGGTAAGCAAATCTGGCAGAAACCTTGTCGCGCTACTATTGCCCGTAGATCCGCCCCCCGTCAGGCCCTGCCCCTTTTTTGCCGCCGGGCCGCCCCAAGGCGAAAACGGCCCCCTCGGAGGGCAGCAAGCCGACGGCGCAGCGTGGGGCCTTTTTTGCACCTGCCATGACCCTTGCCCTGACGCCTGCGACCTTCGACGCCGACATTTCCGGCCTGCTCTATGCCTTCCGCTTCCAGCCGGGCCAGCCCGGCCAGGAGCTCGACAGCGCCAGCGCGCAAGACGCGCTGGGCCAGCTCGACGAGAGCCACGGCGGCCCGACCCAGGACTTCCTCTGGCTGCATTTCAACCTGTCGCAGGCCGGCTGCACGCACTGGCTGCAGCAGCACCTGAACATACCCGACGAATTCTTCGAGATGCTGGGCGAGCAGGTGCATTCCACCCGGCTCGAACGGCAGGACGACGCCCTGGTGGCCGTGTTCAACGACGTGATCTTCGAGCTCGACCACACGCCGTCGGACGTCACCACGTCGTGGGTCTACGCGCACCGCAACCTGATGATCTCGATGCGCTACAAGCCCCTGCGCTCCATCGACCGGCTGCGCATGTCGATCCGGCGCGGCGAGACCTTCGAGTCCACCGCCGACCTGCTGTCGCACCTGATGCGCGAGCAGGCCGACCTCATGGTGGAGATCGTCCGCCGCGCCAACACCGAGGTCGACCGCGTCGAAGACCGCTTCCTGGCGGCCGACACGGCCGGCAACCGGCAAACGCTATCGTCCAACCGGCGCGTGCTGGTGCGCCTGCAGCGCATGCTGGCGCCCGAGCCCGGCTCGGTCTTCCGCCTGCTGGCCCGCCCGCCCTACTGGCTGACCCAGGACGACGTGCAGAGCCTGCGCGAATCCACCGAGGAATTCTCGGTCGTGCTGGGCGACATGACCGGCCTGATCGAACGCATCAAGCTGCTGCAGGAAGAAATCGCCGCCAACCTGCAGGAACAGAACAACCGCACGCTCTTCGTCCTGACGCTGGTCACCGTGCTCGCCCTGCCGATCAACATGGTCGCCGGCCTGTTCGGCATGAACGTGGGCGGCATACCGCTGGCCAGCGATCCGAACGGCTTCTGGTTCCTGGTGCTGTGCGTGATCGCGTTCACCGGGCTGCTCGCCTGGCGGTCGCTGCGGCGCGCGAACCGGTGAGAATCAGGCCGCGCGCGCTTGCAGGATAGCCACGGCCGGCAGCGCCTTGCCTTCCAGGAACTCCAGGAAAGCGCCGCCGCCGGTGGAGATATAGTCCACCTGCTCGCCGATGCCGTACTTGGCGATGGCGGCCAGGGTATCGCCGCCGCCGGCGATGGAGAAACCCGCCGCGCAAGCGATGGCCTTGGACACGGTCTCGGTGCCTCCGGCGAACTGGTCGAACTCGAACACGCCCACCGGTCCGTTCCAGACGATGGTGCCGGCGCGCGCGATGATCTCGGCCAGGCCCTGCGCGGTCTTGGGACCGAGATCGAAGATCATGTCGTCGGCCTCGACCTCGCCGGCCGCCTTGGTGACGGCCGCGGCATCGGGGCTGAACTGCTTGCCGCACACCACGTCCACCGGGATGGGCACCGCGGCGCCGCGCTGCTGCATCATCTCGATGACGGCGCGGGCCTGCTCGACCTGGTCGGGCTCGGCCAGCGACTTGCCGATGGGCAGGCCGCAGGCCAACAAGAAGGTATTGGCGATGCCGCCGCCCACCACCAGCTGGTCGACCTTGCCGGCCAGCGACTGCAGGATGGACAGCTTGGTCGACACCTTGGAGCAGCCGACGATGGCCACCAGCGGGCGCTTGGGTTCGTGCAGGGCGCGGCCCAGGGCATCGAGCTCGGCCGCCAGCAAGGGGCCGGCGCAGGCGATGGGCGCGAAGCGCGCCATGCCGTGCGTGGTGGCCTCGGCGCGGTGCGCCGTGCCGAAGGCGTCGTTCACGTAGACATCGCACAGGGCGGCCATCTTGCGCGAGAGCGTCTCGTCGTCCTTCTTTTCGCCCTGGTTGACGCGGCAGTTCTCCAGCAGCACCACCTCGCCCGGCGCAACGGCCACGCCGTCGACCCAGTTCTGCACCAGCTTCACCGGCTTGCCCAGCAGCTCGGCCAGGCGCCGGCCCACGGGGGCCAGCGTATCGCCGGGGCCCAGCGTGCCCTCGGTGGGCCGGCCCAGGTGCGAGGTCACCATCACGGCCGCGCCGGCCTCCAGCGCCAGCGCGATGCCGGGCACCGAGGCGCGGATGCGGGTGTCTTCGGAAATATTGCCGGCGTCGTCGAAGGGAACGTTCAGATCGGCGCGGATGAAAACGCGCTTGCCGGACAAAGCGCCGGACTTGGCCAGCGCAGTAAGGGTTTGGACTTTGGACATTGTCGTCATTCGAATGTCGCCATCATGCGATGACGGAGCCGAGGACCCCGGAGGAATCCGAAGCGCAGCCCCTTTTCAGGGGCGAGCATCGGAATGCCGCAGGGCAGCCTCGGCGGATCAAGAAAAATGGCCGGGGCATGAAGCATGCCGGCCATCCCATGTGTGTCCGATAACCGAGCCGAGACTTACTTGGCCGCCATCATCGCACCGGCCGTATCGAGCATGCGGTTCGAGAAACCCCACTCGTTGTCGTACCAAGAAGTCACCTTCACCAGCCTGCCCGACACCTTGGTCAGCGTGGCATCGAAGGTGCTGGAAGCCGGGTTGTGGTTGAAGTCGCTCGAGACCAGGGGCGCGGTATTGTAGGCCAGGATGCCCTTGAGCTCGCCTTCGGAAGCCGCCTTGAGGATGGCGTTGACTTCCTCGACCGTGGTGTCGCGCTTGGCGATGAACGACAGGTCGACGATGGACACATTGATGGTCGGCACGCGGATGGCGAAACCGTCGAGCTTGCCGTTGAGCTCGGGCAGCACCAGGCCCACCGCGGCGGCGGCGCCGGTCTTGGTGGGGATCATGTTCTGCGTGGCCGAGCGGGCGCGGCGCAGGTCCTCGTGGTAGACGTCGGTCAGCACCTGGTCGTTGGTGTAGGAGTGCACCGTGGTCATCAGGCCGGACTCCAGGCCCAGCTTGTCGTTCAGCGGCTTGACCAGCGGGGCCAGGCAGTTGGTGGTGCAGGAGGCGTTGGACACCACGGTCATCGCCGAGGTCAGCACGTTCTGGTTGACGCCGTAAACGATGGTGGCGTCGACGTCCTTGCCGCCGGGAGCCGAGATCAGCACCTTCTTGGCGCCACCCCTGAGGTGGGCGCTGGCCTTTTCCTTGGAGGTGAAGAAGCCCGTGCACTCCATCACCACGTCCACGCCCAGCTCGCCCCAGGGCAGCTCGGCGGGGTTGCGGTTGGCCAGCACGCGGATCTTGTCGCCATTGACGACCATGTAGTCGCCGTCGACCGAGACCTCGCCGGGAAAGCGGCCGTGCGCGGTGTCGTACTGCGTCAGGTGGGCATTGGTCTTGGGATCACCCAGGTCGTTGATGGCGACGATCTCGAGGTCGTGCTTCTTGCCGGACTCGTAGTGGGCACGCAGCACGTTGCGGCCGATGCGGCCGTAGCCGTTGATGGCGACGCGAATAGTCATGACAGGCTCCTTTGGGACTTTGATTACGTGATGGATTACAAAAGCTGCTTGACGGTCTCGGCCACCTTCTCAGCGGTCACCCCGAAGAATTTGAACAGCGTGCCGGCGGGCGCGGATTCGCCGTAGCGGTCGATGCCGACCACGGCGCCGTCGATGCCGACATACTTGTACCAACCGCCCGTGACGCCGGCCTCGACGGCCACGCGCGGCAGGCCGGCGGGCAGAACCGAGCGCTTCCATTCGGCGCTCTGCCTGTCGAACACGTCGGTGCTGGGCATGGACACCACGCGCACGGCCAGGCCTTCCTGCTTGAGGCGCTCCTGCGCGTCCAGCGCGATGGACACCTCGGAGCCGGTGGCGATGAGGATGGCGCGGGCGCCTTCGGCGTCGCGCAGCACGTAGCCGCCGCGCGCGATGGCCGCGCGCGTCCTGGCGTCGCGCGGCACGAAAGGCAGGTTCTGGCGCGACAGCAGCAGCGCCGTGGGACCGCCGTCGCGCACAGCCATGCCGAGGCTGGCCGGACGCTCGACCGCGGCCGTCCAGGCCACGGCGGTCTCGACCGTGTCGCACGGACGCCAGACCGACAGGTTGGGGATCAGGCGCAGGCTGGCCGCATGCTCGATGGACTGGTGGGTGGGGCCGTCCTCGCCCAGGCCGATGGAGTCGTGGGTGAACACGTGCACCACGCGCTGCTTCATCAGCGCCGCCATGCGGATGGCGTTGCGCGAGTAATCGGAGAAAGTCAGGAAGGTGCCGCCGAAGGGCAGGTGGCCGCCGTGCAGCGCGATGCCGTTCATGATGGCGGCCATGCCGAACTCGCGCACGCCGTAGTTGATGTGGCGCCCGAAGGCCACGCCGCCGGCGGGGCTGCCGGGCTCGGCGGCGCGCACGGGCTGCGCGCCCTTCCAGTCGGTGAGGTTGGAGCCGGTGAGGTCGGCCGAGCCGCCCAGCAGTTCGGGCAGCAGGTTGGCCAGCTCGGCGATGGCCAGTTGCGAGGCCTTGCGGGTGGCCACGGTCTCGGCCTTGCCGTCGGCCTGCGCGATGAAGGCCTGCATGCGCTCGCTGAAACCCGGAGGCAGCGCGCCCTTCATGCGGCGCAGGAACTCGGCCGCCTCGGTGGGGTAGGCGATGGCGTAGGTGTCGAAGGCCATTTGCCAGTCGGTCTGCGCGCGCAGGCCGGCGTCGCGGGCGTCCCAGGCGTTGTAGATGGCCTGGGGCACCTGGAAGGGGCCGCCCGTCCAGCCCAGCGCGGCGCGCGTGGCGGCGATTTCCTTGGCGTCCAGCACGCCGTGCGCGTCATGCGTGCCGGCCTTGTTGGGCGACCCCTTGCCGATGATGGTGCGGCAGATGATGAGGGTGGGCTTGGCGTGTTGCGCGCGGGCCGCGGCGATGGCCGCGTCGACAGCCGCCACGTTGTGGCCGTCCACGCCGCGGATCACGTTCCAGCCGTAGCCCTCGAAGCGCTTGCCGGTGTCGTCGGCGAACCAGTTCTCGACGTGGCCGTCGATGGAGATGCCGTTGTCGTCGTACAGCACCACGAGCTTGGACAGCTTGAGCGTGCCGGCCAGCGAGCAGGCCTCGTGCGAGATGCCTTCCATCAGGCAGCCGTCGCCGGCGAACACATAGGTGTGGTGGTCGACGATGTTGTGGCCGGGGCGATTGAACTCGGCCGCCAGGAGCGATTCGGCCAGCGCCATGCCCACGGCATTGGCCAGGCCCTGGCCCAGCGGACCGGTGGTGGTTTCCACGCCGGGGGTGATGCCGACCTCGGGGTGGCCCGGGGTCTTGGCATGCAGCTGGCGAAAGCGCTGCAGCGCTTCGAGCGGCAGGTCGTAGCCGGTGAGATGCAAGAGCGCGTAGATCAGCATCGAGCCATGGCCGTTGGACAGCACGAAGCGGTCGCGGTTGGCCCACAGCGGATCGGCCGGGTTGTGGCGCAGGTGCTTCGTCCAGAGCGCCTGGGCGATCTCGGCCATGCCCATGGGCGCGCCCAGATGCCCGGAATTCGCTTGTTGTACGGCGTCCATTGCGAGGACGCGGATGGCATCGGCCAGGGCGGAAGGGGTAGGCAGGCTCATGGAGTGGCGGGGATCTTGGAAATGAAGGCCGGAACGCGAAGACGGCAGCGCCTCGGAAAAAGGCGTGCGAAAGCCCAAGATTTTACCACCCGATGCCGCGCCGGCTTTGGCGCCATGGCTATCCTGTTATCGTTGCGAACCGATTGTTTCAACCCTGTTTTGGCCCGGCCGCCATGCCCCGCTTCTACTGCCCCGCCCCGCTTGCCGCGGGCACG
>DASWPO010000300.1:0-9601 GCA_036404015.1 Bordetella sp.
TCCGACGCTGCCGAAGCGCCCGGAACCCCATGTGTGCAGCCAAGGTAGGCCAATGAAGTAAACGCCTTCTTGCGTGGTGATGCCGCGATGGTGCTTGGGGTGCCCGTCGCCATTGAACACCGGTGCATCGAGCCAGCGGAAATCCGGCCTGAAACCGATGCACCAGACGATGGAGGTGATACCGGAACTTGCCAGATCGAGGGTCGGGCGCTCGGCAGGGGGCTCCCAGACGGGCGAGTAGACGGACGGTGGCGGGGCGGTGATCGCGTTCTCAGCGATGAACTTGTCGATGGCGGCGTTGATGCCGTTATAGGTCTTGTCGGCCTCGTCCAGCGCGGATTTCACATTGGCGTCAAAGGTCAGATCGGCGCCGTCGAAGTCGCGCAGTACGCCGTACAACTCCATGCCCTCGCTGGCGAATTTGCGCAGGTCGATGTCGCGCCCGCCATCGCGGCCGGTGACGTAGTGATTGGTGTTGTCGCGCACGCCTTCACGCAGCGGGTGGGCGGTCACCGGCATGTCGTAGTAGCCCATGTCGGCCAGCCAGTCCACCACGTCCTTGCCGCGGTAGAACCGGGCGCAGCGCGGCGCATTGCCGACGGCCAGGTACACCTTGCGGCCGGCCAGGTGCAGGTCTTCGGCGATCTGCGCGCCGGACTGCCCGCTGCCCACCACCAGCACGGCGCCTTCCGGCAACTGGGCCGGGTTGCGGTAGTCGGCCGAATGCACCTGCCTCACGCGGTCGGGCAGGCGCTCGGCGCAGCGGGGAACCATGGGCACGTGGTAGCCGCCGGAGGCGACCACCACCTGGTCGGCAGTGAATCGGCCCTGGCTTGTCTGGACCTGGTAGGCAGACTGCGGATCGTCGCGCCAGACCCGCTGGACTGCCGTGCCCTCGAGCGCCGGCGCCTGGGTTTGCGCGACGAAGCCGGCCAGCCACGCGTTGATCTGGTCCTTCACCATGAAGCCGTGCGGATCGTCGCCCTGGTAAGGCCAGCCGGGCAGGTTGCACTGCCAGTTGGGCGTGACCAGGCTGAAGGCATCCCAGCGCTGCGTACGCCAGGTGTGGGCCAGGCTGTGCTTTTCGATGACGAGATGATCGATCTGGCGCTGCTGCAGGTAGACGCTCAGCGACAGGCCAGCCTGGCCGCCGCCGACGATGATGACGCTGTAGTGGCGATCGGCAGGCGCATCGGCAGGCGTTGCGGTGTTTGCCATGTTGTTCTCCTTGATGGCGGATCGGAAGCGGAAGGGACGGGCCTAGAGTCTGAAACCCGTCACCGTAATGGGCGAGCCGCCGTCGAAACGGGCGGCGATCTGTTCGATTTCGGCGAGCTGGTCCAGGGCCTGGGAACAGGCGAAGCCGTACTTGGCGCGCACGCGCTCGGAGGCGATGTTCAAGGCCTCGCGCACCTTGGCCAGGAACTCGTCCAAGGCATAAACGCCGCCCGGCCGCAGGTAGTCCTGGATGACGAGCGAGGGCGAATAGCAGCGGGTTTCCTGCTGGTCGGGCCATCGCACGTGGAAATACATCGCGGGCATGGGGGCTCCGTGGAAAATCAGGTTGCAGAAAGTTCGGCCTGCAGCAGCCGGCCGTAATGCGCCAGGTGCTGGCGGGCACTGGCGTCCCAGGCGTAACTGGCGGACAGCCGCCGGGCCGTGGCCTCGACCTGGGCCGGGCGGGTCTCGGCCAAGGCCCCTTCCAGCGCCTGCTCGATGGAGGACGGCGACATCGGGTCGGCCCAGCAGGCATCGCCCGGGGCGAGGTAATCGATGAACGGCCGGATGCGGGAGACCACCACCGGCGTGCCGCAGGCCAGGGACTCCAGCACCACCAGGCCGAAGCCTTCGCGCAGGGAGGGCATGGCGGTCACGTCGGCAAGCCGCAGCAGGCCGGGTATGTCGTCGTCGGGCAGCGGGCCGGTGATCAGCACCGGCTGCCCCGGGCCATGCGCCATGCCGTGCCGTGCCAGCAGCGCATGGAAAGCCCGGGCGCTGCCGCTATGGTCCAGCAGGCTCGCGCCGCCGGCGATGACCAACTGCGCGTCGGGCATCCGGTCGCGCAGCGGGATGAAGGCCTGCAGCAGCCGCACGGTGTTCTTGCGCTCTTCGATGCCGCCGATGCTCAGCACGACCCGGCCGTCCGCGCGGATGCCCAGCCGGCGGCGCAGCGCCTCGTCGTCCGGGTGCGCCTGCGGCGTGTAGCGGCGGGTATCGACGCCGTTGTGCACCAGCCCGCTCGCCTGCCCGTGCTCTTGCAGCAGCCGCTCCTGCCACATCGCGCTGACGCACAGCACGAGATCCGCCGCCTGGTAGCCGCGCGTCTGCCAGGCGTCGAGCTGGGGCTCGCTGAAGTGATCCAGGTGGTGGACGGTACGGACAAAGTGCGCGATGCGGGCCTGGTCGCGCAGGTTGGCCAGGGCATTGCCGCCGATGGGATCCTGCGCGTGCAGGATGTCGAACGATCGCTGCGCCAGGTGTTGCCGCAGGTACTGCTCGGTGCGGGCGATGCGCGTGCCGATTTCCTGGACCATGTCGGGGTGCGCTTCGCCGGGCAAGTCGATCAGCGCGACCTCGCTGGCGACGGGGCGGAAAAAGCGCTGCCCGGGCCGGGCCGTCGCGATCACGGTGACGCGATGGCCCCGCAGGCGCAGCGCCTCGGCGAGCTCCAGCGTATGCACCACGCCGCCGCGCGGGTTGACGGAGTGCGTCAGCAGCCCGATGGCAAGGGATGCGGAGTCAGGCATGGATCATCTCCCCGGCCGGCCGAGGCTGCGCCGCGCGGATGAAGGGTTGCGCGTCGATGTCCCAGAGCAGGCCCTGCTCATCGCCCTGGCGCAGGACAAGCCGGCGGCCGGCCGTCACCTCGCCGATGGCGGCGCAAGCCAGGCCGCGGCCGGCAAACGCCCCGATCACATCCTGCGCCTGCCCGGGACGCACGCTCAGGATGAAGCCGTAGCTGGGAAAAGCCGTGAGCCAGCGCAGCATCGGCACGTCGCCGGGATGCGGGATCGCATCGAGATCGACGCGGGCGCCCACCCCGGAGCACTCCAGCAGCATGAGCGCCGTGCCCAGGACGCCCGCCATGCTGATGTCCTTGGCGGCATCGCACCGGCCGGACTCGGCCAGGCGGGGCAGCAGGTCCAGGTCGTCCCGCAAGCGCTGCGCCGGCGCCTGCGTCGAGGCATTCCAGTAAGGGAAAGGATCCTGCCATTGCCCGCGCAGGTCCACGGCCATGAGCAGGCTGTCGCCGGGCCGGGCATTGAAACTCGTCAACAATTTTTTGGCATGGCCGGCGATGGCCACGGCCAGCTGCGGCCGGTCGCTGCGGTTGTTGCTGTGCCCGCCCACCATGGGCACGCCATAGCGCGCGCAGGCGCTGGCCATGCCTTCGATCATTTCGCGCGCCGGGTTCATGCCCGTGCTCCACAACGCATTGACGACCGCCGTCGGACGGCCGCCCATGGCGTAGATGTCGCTGATATTGACCATGACGGCGCTGTAGCCGGCGAACCAGGGCATGCGCACGATGAAGTCCTCCACCAGCCCCTCGATGGCCAGCAGGTGATGGCCGCCCTGCCCGTCCGGCATGGCCGCGCAGTCGTCCCCGATGGGCACCGAAAGCGCCGCGGCCGGCGCATCCGGCGGCGTGGCCCGCGCCAGAGCGCCCACCACGTCGCTGATGTCGGTCTTGTGGGCGAAGCCGCGGCTGGCCCGCAGGCCCGCGATCAGTTCGGACAGCGCGCTCATGACGCCCCCCTGCTGCGGCGGGAGACGAAACCGCTGACCGGGTCGTGGCACGGCGGGTAATGGGCCAGGCTGGCCTGCATCTCGACATGCGGCCGGCCGTGCGCCAGCACCTCGCGCAAGGGCTGCCAATGCAGGCGCTCGAACAGGGCCGCGTTCTGCGGCTGGACCTGGGCCATGAAACGCTCGCAGCCCTGGGCATGCGCGCTCGAGACGGCCAGCCGGATCAAGGTCGCGCCCAGATGGCCCAGCGTGCGAAACGACGCATGCACGGCCAGGCGCGATCCCCACCACACGCCCGGCTCGGCCTCGTGGATGCGCACCGTGCCCACCACCTGCGTGGGCATGCCGGCTTCACAGGCCTGCGCCACCAGCAGCTGGGCGCGGTCGTCGATGGCGTCCCGGTCGTCGCGCAGGAAGATGCCCTGCTCCACGCAGAACACCGCGCGGCGCAAGGCATAGGCTTCGTCGAACTCGCACGCGTGGATCGCCCGCCGCACCAGGTAGGCGCACGGCAAGACGGGAGCGGACGGCTCGGCCCGTAGCGGGGAAGCATCAAGCAGACAGGAGTGCATGCGGCCTCCGGGGCTCAGTTTTCGTAGACCGACAGCGACGAGCAGGCGCCGCACTTGCCGCAGCCGGCCTTGATGTCGGCCGAACGCAGGCCCGCCTCGGCCACCATGCGGCCCAGCGGCTCCAGGATGGACTGCATGAAGGCGGGCGACGGCGCGGGATGCCCTTCCATCGGCGTGCCGCTGATCGGCACGAAAGGCACGACGAAGGGATAGACGCCGCGCGCCAGGACCTGGGAACACATCGCCAGAACGGCCTCGCGCGTGTCGCCCAGTCCGGCCAGGATGTAGGTGCTGACCTGGCCGCGGCCGAACACATCCACCGCCGCCTCGAAGGCGCCCAGGTAGCGCTCGATGGACACGGCGGCCTTGCCCGGCATGATGCGCGCGCGCACCTCGGGGCTCACGGCTTCCAGGTGCATGCCCAGGGTGTCGATGCCGGACGCCCGCATGCGTTCGAACCAGCGGTCGTCGTCCGGCGGCTCGCATTGCCCCTGGATGGGCAGGTCGACCGCGGCCTTCACGGCGAAGGCGCTTTCGCACAGGATGGCCGCGCCACGGTCGGTGGCGTTGGGCGTGCCCGTGGTCATGACCATGTGCTTGACCCCATCGAGCAGCACCGCCATGCGGGCCACTTCCGCCAGTTGTTCGGGCGTCTTGCGGGCAACGGTGCGCCCCGCCGCCAGCGACTGGCCGATGGCGCAGAACTGGCACATCTTGCGCCGGCTCTCGTAGCGGATGCAGGTCTGCAGCACCGTGGTGGCCAGCACGTCGGCGCCGTGCAGCGTGGCGATATGCGAATACGGCACGCCGTCGAGCGTTTGCAGTTTGTAAAAGCGCGGCTGCCTGGGAAAGGAAATCCGCGCGATGGGAATGGCCTCGCGCGTGATCACGCTCACGCCCTGCGCGTCCGGCGCCTGGGCGACGTACGGCGAATCCCAGGCCGAGGCGGTGTGCACCGGCACCATGATGGTATGCCCGTCCACCGTCACGGCCTTGTGGTCGGACGGCCCCGCGCCGCCTCGGCGGCTGGCCGCCCCGGCGCTCGGATCAACCAGCCGCAGCCCGTAGGACTGCAGCTCGGTCATCAGCTGCCGGTTGGCCGGGGTGGGAGGATTGGTGGTCATGGGATGCTCCAGTGGATGACGACGGGGCCGGCGCGGCGCGCGTCTCGGCGCCGGCAGGCATGGCGAACATGGGCTGGGCCGGGCGGTCGTTGATGGCCAGGCTCAGCAGCTCGGGGCGGGCATAGTGGCCGACCGAATCCATCATGCGTTTGCGCTTGGTGACCAGCGACAGGTCCAGGTCGGCGATGACCATGCCTTCGCCTTCGGTCAGCGGCTCGGCCAGGTACTTGCCTTCCGGCGAAACGATGGCGCTATGGCAGCCGCCGCGCAGCGCCCGCTGCAGGCCCGCGTCGGGCGTGATGGACTGGATCTGCGCGTCGGTGAGCCAGCCCGTGGCGTTGATGACGAAGCAGCCCGACTCTAGCGCATGGTGGCGGATGGCCACCCACATCTGGTCGGCGAAGATCTGCCCCACCAGCGAGCCGGGAAACTGGGCGCAGTGGATTTCTTCGTGCTGCGCCATCAGGGCATAGCGGGCCAGGGGGTTGTAGTGCTCCCAGCAGGCCAGGGCGCCGACCCGGCCCACGGCGGTATCGACCACCTTGAGGCCGGCCGCGTCGCCCTGCCCCCAGACCATGCGCTCGTGGTAGGTGGGCGTGATCTTGCGGCGCTTGAGCTTGAGGCTGCCGTCCGCATCGAACAGCAGCTGGGTGTTGTAGAGGCTGCCGTGGTCGCGCTCGTTGACGCCCAGCACCACGACCATGGACCGCGCGCGGGCGCGCTCGGCCACGGCCTGGGTGACGGGGCCGGGCACGACCACGGCGCGTTCGTAGAGTTCCAGGTGCGGCGCGCCCTGCTGGCAGGGCGGCAGCACGAAAGAGAAATACGGGTAGTACGGGACGAAGGTTTCCGGAAAGACGGCGATCTGCGCGCCTTGCGCGGCGGCTTCGTCGATGGCGGCGCAGACGCGGTCGAGCGTGCCGTCGGGGCGGTCGAGATCCGGCGCGATCTGCACGGCGGCGGCGCGAACCATACGGGGTGAAGCCATGGTGGCGTATTCCTCTTTCGGGACGCTGCGTTGCTTACAGGGTCCAGGTGTCCAGGATGAAGGCGTTGGCCTTGCGATGCAGGAGAACCAGGTCGAGCACGTCGAGCGGGTTGATCGGACGGATGCCTTCGATCAAGGCGCCTTCGCCATGGCCGTAGAGCGCCTGCAGGGCGAAGCGGCAGGCGTAGACCTTGCCGCCCTCGGTGATGAACTTGGCGATCTGGTCGTTGAAGTTCTGGTGCCCGGGAAAGGCGGAGTCGCCCAGCGTCGGGAAGCCGCGCTTGACGCCCAGGGTGACGCCCGGGCCGTAGAGCAGGATCGACGTCTCGAAGCCCTTGCGCTGCAGGCGCGTGGCCTGCAGCAGATTCACGAAGCCGATCGAACCTTCGAAAGCGACGGTATGGAAGGTCACAAGCGCTTTTTCGCCGGGCTCGGCTTTGACGTCTTCGAACACCTTCTCTTCGTAGTCGACAAGGAATTCGCCTTTCTGGTTGGCGGGACGGGTGACTTTGGGCATGGTTGTTCTCCTGTTGGAGTTGTGGGACGCGGTCGAGCCGCAGGCAATCAATCCCATGCAACGCGTATGCCAAACACAAAGCATCCCAGCACAAAAAAAACGATCAATATGCAATCAAGGCCAATTGGCGTGGCATGCGCGCCGATCCCATGAAAAAACGCGGCCCCAGCACGGGGAATACCCCTGCCTTGCATGCCTCGTTTTGGAAAAAATCCGTGCAATCAATGCACGCGATCATTGATGTTCATGCACCAAGACCAGCACGAATGCTCGCTACCAGTGCACGAAAGCAAGGCTCTTCGGAAAACGGCGACACACTTGATCGACGATAAATTTGCAATCAACTCCATGCCATAGAACAATCAATCGACACACAGTGCGTGTGATCGAAAAACGCCAAACAAGGGGCATTGGACATGGCCGCGACGCCGCAACACTGGTCCAGGCGCATCCGGGAAGGCGGCAAGCCCGCCTACATCCTGATCGCCGAAATCATCGCCGAAGACATCCACAAAGGCCTGCTGTCCGTGCGCGACCCATTGCCCACGCTGCGCGACCTGGCGCGCGACCTGGGGCTGAACTACACCACGGTGGCGCGCGGCTATGCCGAGGCGCGCAAGCGCGGGCTCATCGAGTCGCACGTGGGCATCGGCACGGTGATACGCGGCAGCCATCCCGGCCTGCCCATCCAGTCGGGCACCAACGCGGCCATGACGATGAACTCGCCGCCCGAGCCGACGCAGCCCGAGCTGCTGGCGCAGCTGGAGCACGAGGCCGCGACCTTGTTCGAACCCAATCTGGGCAGCGGCCTCTACGACCTGCTGCGCTACCAGGACTTCGGCGGCACGCACCAGGACCGCGAGGCCGGCGTGCAATGGCTGCGCTCCCACCTGCCGCGCTGCGATGCCTCGCAGGTGCTGGTGGCGCCCGGCATCCACAGCGTGCTGATGGCCACGATCTCCATGCTGGCCAAGCCCGGCCAGACGATCTGCGTCGAATCGCTCTGCTACCCCGGCATCAAGGCCATGGCCGCGCAGTTCAATGTCAAGCTGCAAGCCCTGCCCATGGACGACCAGGGCGTCGACCCCGATGCCTTGGAGCATGTCTGCAAGACCCAGCGCCCCAAGGCGCTGATCTGCAATCCCACCATCCACAACCCCACGACGGCCACCATGGGCAAGGAGCGGCGCGAAGCCATCGCCGACATCGCGCTGCGCTACAGCATCCCCATCGTCGAAGACGATGCCTACGCCAAGCTCGGGGACGAGGACCTGCCCACGCTGAGCAGCCTTGCGCCCGAGCTGACCTACTACGTCGGCGGCTTGTCCAAGAGCCTGGGAGCCGGTTTGCGCATCGCCTACCTCCACGCGCCCACCGACCTGCAGACCCAGCGGCTGGCAGGCGCGCTGCGCGCCACCACCGTCATGGCCTCGCCCGTCACGGCCGCCCTGGCCACGCGCTGGATCGTCTCGGGCCTGGCCTACCGCATGCTCGACGAAGTACGCAACGAATCGATCGCGCGCCAGGCCCTGGCCGCCCGCATCCTGGACGATTTCGACGTGCAGGCGCATCCCGACGGCTTCCATCTATGGATCAAGGTCGACGGCAACCCCGTTGAACTGGCCCTGTCCCTGCGCGCCCGCGGCGTTCCCTGCGTGGCCAGCGTCGCGTTCTCGACAGACGCCGCGCCACCCGCCGCGATCCGGCTATGCCTGGGCGGCAACCTCTCCCGCGCCGAGGCCCAGCAATCGTTGCACCTGGTGGCCACGGCCTTGCGCCAGGCCGCCGGCCCGGACGAACACGCGCTTTGAGTCCGGCGGGGGCGCTGTTTCCAGCTACTTCGCCGGCCGCGCCGCGGCGGACGATTCGCGCCGTGCCAGCCAGAGATACAGCCCGCTGGCGAGCACGACGATGGTGATGAGGTCGAGCAGCGCCCAGAGGATCTTGAGCGGCATGCCGCCGTAATCGCCGAAGTGCAACGGCCGCGACACCTCCAGCGCCCGCAGGTACCAGGGCATCTTCACGACCGCGGCCAGTTCGCCGGTGCGCGCATCCACCAGGACGGGGCTGAACAGGCGGCTGGTCAGCGGCGTATCGCCCTTGGCCCAGAGCAGGTAGTGATAGGGGCTGCCGAAGGGCGAGCCGGGAAACGTGACGCTGGTCACCACCATGCCCGGCAGCGCCAGCCGGGCGGTGCCGAAGGCGGCGTCCACCGGCGTCCAGTCGGCCTGGGACGGGGCGGGCTTGCCATGCCATGGCGCGAGCATGGCCTGCACGTCGGTCTGCCGCCAGAGCGCGAAGAGCGGGGTGGACAGCTCGTTCATGAGGCCGGTCACGCCCACCCCCAGCGTCCAGGCGAGCGTGGTCACGCCCAGCAGGTTGTGCCGGTCGAGCCAGCGGATCCGCGCCGAGCGGCCGGCGCGCACGGTGCCGAAGTCGAGTTTGCGGGTGAAGGGGCCGTAGAGCACGATGCCCGAGACGATCGCCAGCACGAACAGCAGGGCCATCACGCCCAGGAACAGCTCGCCGGGCAGGTCCGCGAACAGATCACGATGCAAATGCAGCATCAGGCCGAGAAAGGTCTGCCTTTGCTGGCCGGGCGGCTTGGACTGCTCCAGCACCGCGCCGGTGTGGGCGTCGAAGCGCACGA
>DASWPO010000301.1:0-2191 GCA_036404015.1 Bordetella sp.
CTCGCTGAGTCAGTTGAGCCGCAGCCGGCGCTCGGCAAAGCCGAACAACGGCCGCCAGAACAGGCGGTTGAACAGGATCACGAAGACGCTCATGACGGCGACGCCGAGCACGATCCGCGGGAAGTCGCCCGCCTCGGTCGCCTGGGCGATATAGGCACCGATGCCGTGCGCCGACACCTTGTCGTCACCCCATTTCACATATTCGGCCACGATGGCGGCGTTCCACGAACCGCCGGAGGCCGTGAGCGCGCCCGTGACGTAATAGGGGAAGATGCCCGGCAGCATGACCTTGCGCCACCACTGCCAGCCGCGGATGTGGAAGTTGGCAGCCGCTTCGCGGTAGTCGTTGGGATAGGCCGAGGCCCCCGCGATCACGTTGAACAGGATGTACCACTGCGTGCCCAGCACGATGAGCGGCGACAGCCAGATGTCCGGGTTGAGGTGAAAGCGCACGATCACGATCACGAAGACCGGGAACATCAGGTTGGCCGGGAAGGCGGCCAGGAACTGCGCCAGGGGCTGGAACTTCTCGGCCAGCGCCGGGCGCAGGCCGATCAGCACGCCCAGCGGCACCCAGACCAGCGACGACAGCGCGATCAGCAGCACCACGCGCAAGAGCGTGATGAAGCCCAGCACGAACACGTGGCCGACCTCGCCCCAGCTCACGCCCGTGCTCACATAGCTCACCACCCGGTAGGCCACGTAGATCGTCAGCAAGACGATGACCGTGCCCCAGGCCAGGTCGCCGGCCAGCGACGAGCCGCCCTTCTTGCGGGCTGGCGCCGACCTGCGCACCGTGGGGGTCGACAGGCGCATGGGCAGGCGCGCCGCCTTCGAGATCAGGACGGCGGCCGGCACCAGCAGCATGCGGATGAGGCGCGTGCGGCGGATGAGGCTGAGCAGCCACGAGCTGGGCGCGTTGCCCGAACTGGTGTTTTCCATGCGGAACTTGTCGGCCCAGGCCACGAGCGGACGGAACAGCAATTGGTCGTAGGCCAGGATCACCACCACCATGACCAGGATCACCCAGCCCACGGCGTGCAGGTCCTTCTCGGCGATGGCCTGCGCCAGGTAGGAGCCCATGCCGGGCAGCGCGATGCTCTGGTTGCCCACCGTGATCGACTCCGAAGCCACCACGAAGAACCAGCCGCCCGACATGGACATCATCATGTTCCAGATCAGGCCGGGCATGGCGAACGGCACTTCCAGCTTCCAGAAGCGCTGCCAGGCGGTCAGGTGAAAGCTGCGCGAGACTTCGTCGAGGTCGCGCGGCACCGTGCGCAGCGACTGGTAGAAGCTGAAGGTCATGTTCCAGGCCTGGCTGGTCCAGATGGCGAAGATGGCGGCCAGCTCCGCGCCCAGCACGCGCGAAGGGAACAGGGCCAGGAAGAAGGTGACCGTGAACGAGATATAGCCCAGCACCGGCACCGACTGCAGGATGTCGAGGATGGGGACCAGCACCTTCTCGGCGCGCCGGCTCTTGGCGGCCAGGGTGCCGTAGACCAGCGTGAACAGGAGCGAGGCCGCCATGGCCGCCAGCATGCGCAGGGTGGTCCGCAGCGCGTACTCGGGCAGGTTGGACGGCGCCAGCGAGATGGCCTTGTCATGCAGCGTCGACATGGGCGCCAGGGTCTGGTGGAACCCCACGGCGGCCATGGCGATCACGCAGATGATCAGCGGAAAGGCGACGAAATCCCAGCCATTGGGCAGCAGGCGCCACGCCGACGCGTTGGCTGTCCGGTTGAGATTGAAGCCGAATTCCATTGATTTCTCCGCACGATTTTCAATCGGCCCGCCCTGCCCCGGCCCTGGGCCAAGCCGGGCAAGGCCGCCATCATCACCGCGTCATATGACACGAATAGGTATCCCGTGGCGCAAAAGCCAGGGACGGCACAGTCGGCATGATAGTCTGCCGGCCCGCCACCGGCGACTGACGCGCAAGCCTTGCAGGCTGCGCAAGGCTACCGGGTCAAGCTTTCTTCCCGCTTTCTTTTTCGCCGCAAAAGAAAAAGGCCGACTGCATGGCAGTTGGCCTTCGCAATTCCGGGTAAGCCGAACAAGATTCGGACTCGTAGTCAACAGGATTAAAAGACCCGACAACCCATGGTTCAGCAAAATTCACCGAGGCTACACGAGATCAACAATCTCATTAAAAATCAAATAGTTATTAATGAATTTTGTTTTCGTCACC
>DASWPO010000302.1:0-8519 GCA_036404015.1 Bordetella sp.
TTCCGCGACTGGTTCGATTTCAGCGAACCGCTGCGCACCCTGCCCTCGCACCGCGTGCTGGCGCTGCTGCGCGGCCGCCAGCAAGGCGTGCTGGAACTGCGCGTGGGCCTGCAGGCCGAACTCGAGACCGAGACGCCCCACCCTTGCGTGGCGCGCATCGCCAGCTTCCTGAAGCTCGATGGAAGCGCCCTCTTTTCCCTGGACGCCAAACCGCGCGCGCGCTGGCTGGGCGAGGTCTGCCGCTGGACCTGGCGCGTGAAGCTGCTCACGGCCTTCGAGAGCGAGTTCTTCGGCAAGCTGCGCGACGAGGCCGAGGCCGAGGCCATCCGCGTCTTCGCCGCCAACCTCAAGGACCTGCTGCTGGCCGCCCCCGCCGGCCCCAAGGCCGTGCTGGGCCTGGACCCGGGCATCCGCACCGGCTGCAAGATCGCCGTCATCGACCGCACCGGCAAGGTGGTCGACACCACCACCGTCTACCCCTTCGAGCCGCGCCGCGACGTCGAAGGCACGATCAACACCCTGGCGGCGCTGTGCGCCAAGCATAAGGTAGACCTGGTGGCCATCGGCAACGGCACCGCCTCGCGCGAAAGCGAAAAGCTCGTGGGCGAGATGATGGCGCGCTTCAAGGACCTGACGCTCACCCGCGTGGTCGTGTCCGAGGCCGGCGCCTCGGTCTATTCGGCTTCGGAAACCGCCGCCGCCGAATTTCCCAACCTCGACGTCACCCTGCGCGGCGCCGTGTCCATTGCCCGCCGCCTGCAGGACCCGCTGGCCGAACTGGTGAAGATCGATCCCAAGGCCATCGGCGTGGGCCAGTACCAGCACGACCTCAACCAGCGCGAGCTGGCCCGCTCGCTGGACGCCGTGGTCGAGGACTGCGTCAACGCCGTGGGCGTGGACGTCAATACCGCCTCGGCCGCGCTGCTGGCGCGCGTCTCGGGCCTGAACACCCTGCTGGCCAAGAACATCGTGGCCTGGCGCGACGAGCACGGCGCCTTCCCCTCGCGCGCCAAGCTGCTGGACGTGCCGCGCTTCGGCGACAAGGCCTTCGAGCAGGCCGCGGGCTTCCTGCGCATCCCCAACGGCGCCAACCCGCTCGACGCCTCGGCCGTGCACCCCGAAGCCTACCCGGTGGTCGAACGCATCCTGGCCCGCGTGCAAAAGGACATGAAGCAGATCATCGGCCAGCGCGAAGCCCTCAAAGGCATGTCGCCGTCCGATTTCACCGACGAACGCTTCGGCCTGCCCACCGTGCGCGACATCTTCAGCGAGCTCGAGAAACCCGGCCGCGATCCGCGCCCCGAGTTCAAGACCGCCCAGTTCAGGGAAGGCGTCGAAACGCTGAAGGACCTCGTGCCCGGCATGGTGCTCGAAGGCGTGGTGACCAATGTGGCCAACTTCGGCGCCTTCGTCGACGTGGGCGTGCACCAGGACGGCCTGGTGCACATCTCGGCCCTGTCCGAGAAATTCGTCAAGGACCCGCGCGACGTGGTGCGCGTCGGCCAGACCGTGGCCGTGAAAGTGCTGGAAGTCGACGTGGCCCGCCAGCGCGTGGCGCTGACCATGCGGCTAAACGATGCCGCGGAGCCTGTGCGGCGCGGCACGGCTGGCAGCGCTCCTGCCCCGCGCGGCGGCCAAGGCCAGCGCAAGCCGCAAGGCGACGCCGGCCGCGGCGCGCCGACAAACAGCGCCATGGCCGAAGCATTTGCGAAATTGAAGCGGTAAAACCGAAGCGATCCGGATCGATGGGACATCCAGCCAATAAAATGCTGGATGTCCCATCATGTTCAATCAGTGGAAGTACATCTGCTTCAGCATGGCACCCACTGCAACGATGAGCGTGCCCAGCATCCACTTCGTGATCTTGTTTTCCCCGCGCAGCTCCGTGGCCAACAGATTCAGATCATCTTTCGTGGCCAGGCGCTCGAGACTGACGTCAAATGCGCCTGACAACGCCAAAGCCTGAGCCTCGGCCTGCCGGTCGGGAATACCGACGTCTTTCAGAGCATTGGCGTATTTGAGCGTATCGAAGGCAGGCATGACAGGCGACATGAAAATCCTTGATGTAACCAAAAAAAGGCACCAAGGAAAGTCTACTAAAGAACGCATCCACCATACGGGTACCGTGCATGCATTTGCCACCCGGGGAATCTACCGATGCCTTTTGACCCGTTTCCCCTCTTGCCAAAAGCCTTAACTATCTGCTCGTAACGCAGAAAATCAATCCTGGACGAGCGAAGCCAAGGCCACGCGTGCCTGCTCAAGCCCCGTGTTCACGGCAGCCGAAGCCACCACGGCACCGTCGAGTGAAACCGTAAAGCCCGAGCCTTCTGCCGACAAGGTCGCCTCGGCCGGCAGGCGCTTCATCACGGCGCCCGCCTGCTTGGGATCGGCATACGGCACTGAAGTGAGCAGTTCCTGCCCATCGGCCGCCATCAGACGGAAGCGGAAGCTGCCGTCCTTCTCGCGGAAACTCACGAAACGCGCGCCCTTGGCGGCCTTCTCCGCCTTGGTGACCGTATTCGCCGCGCCCGCATTCAGGTTGCGCAGACCGACAGCCTCGCGCAGGCGATCGATGGCCGGCGTCGCCAACGCGCGCGCCTTGCGGGCGCCAGCCAGCAGGATTTCCTCGAGGTGGGCCGGATTGCCGATCAGGGCTTCGTATCGTTCCCGCATGGGCGCGATCTCGCCCTCGAGCTTCTCGTACAAGGCCTGCTTGGCATCGCCCCAGCCAATACCTTCTTCCAACTGCTTGCGAAAGGCGGCGTTCTCGGCCGGCGTCGCAAACGCCTTGTAAAGCGTATAGAGATGCGAAGCCTCGGCATCCTTGGGTTCGCCTGGCTGCTTCGAATCCGTCACGATGCGCATGATGGCCGCGCGCAGCGCCGCGGCGCCGCCCTCGAACAGCGGAATCGTGTTGTTGTAGCTCTTGGACATCTTGCGCCCGTCCAGGCCGGGCAGCGTGGCCACATCTTCCTCGATCTGCACCTCGGGCAGCACGAAGAAATCGTCGCCATACAGATGATTGAACCGCTGCGCGATATCGCGCGCCATCTCCAGGTGCTGCACCTGGTCGCGGCCCACGGGCACCTTGTGCGCGTTGAACATCACGATGTCGGCGGCCATCAGCACCGGATACGAAAACAGGCCCATCGTGACCCCATCATCGGGATCGATGCCTTTCTCCGCATTGGCATCCACCGAGGCCTTGTACGCATGCGCGCGATTCATCAGGCCCTTGGGCGTGACGCAGGTCAGCAGCCAGGTCAGCTCCGGAATTTCGGGAATGTCCGATTGCCGGTAGAAAGTCACGCGCTCCGGATCCAGGCCGCAAGCCAGCCAGGTCGCCGCCAGTTCCAGGCGCGAGCGCGCCACGCGGGCGGGATCGTCGCACTTGATGAGCGCGTGGTAGTCGGCCAGGAAGAAGAAGGCGTCCACGCCTGGCTGGGTGCTGGCCCGCACCGCCGGGCGGATGGCGCCAGCGTAGTTGCCCAGGTGCGGGGTGCCCGTGGTGGTGATGCCGGTGAGAACGCGGGTATTCATGAAGGCAAGCGTCTTGTTTGTAAGAATGCCGAAGAGTTTAGCGCGACACGGCAAACCGGGCTGGAATGGCCCGACCATGCCGGGTGCTTGCGCTAAGATTCGCCCGGGCCCGGAACCGCGCGCGGCCCGGCGCGGGCCGCCTCTCCTCGAAACCCGGCATGCAATATGCACCTGAATCTTCTTCGCCAGCAAGACGGCAGGCGATATTCCACCTATTTCTGCATTTTCGTCCTGACATTCGTGCTCTGCCTGATCGGCGCGCATACCCGGCTGTCGGCCATCGAGCTGTCGGTCTTCTGGCCGGTCAATGTCATCGACGCCGCCCTGTTCTACCGGCTGCGCCTCGTCCGCAACCCCTGGTGCCATGCGTCCGCCTACGCCGCCATGGTCGCCCAGGACAGCCTATCCCAGGGCTGGGGCATCGACGCATTGACGATCAATGCCGCCAATATCGTCTTCATCTTCGTCCTGGGAGAGCTTCTGTCCCGCTCCACGCCCGTCAACCAGCGCCGGGCGGACATCACGGGGTTCTTCCACACGGTCCTCGCCTGCCTGGCCGCCGCGGCGCTCTGCGCCGTGGCGGGCGCGCTGGCGCAACAGGCCTCCGGGTTTGCCGTGGCGCGATTCGACCAGGCCCTGCTCAGCTGGTTCAGCGAGGAGTTCTACACGGCGATGCTGTGCCTGCCCATTCTGCTGACGCTGCGCGGCACATTCACCGTCCGCCTGCCCGCGATCACCTGGAAGAACACGCTGCCGCTGCTGTCCCTGGTGGCCTCGCTGGGCCTGAGCACGCTGGTCGGTCCGTTCGCCATCCTGGTGCTGCCGCTGCCGGCGCTGACCTGGTGCGCCGTCACCTACCCCCTGTGGCTGGTCCAGCTCATCACCCTGTGCACCGGCTGCCTGCAACTGATCATGGCCGCGGGCCACCTGCACGACGTCTACAGCAGGTGGGGAGAGACCTTCATCCACGAGATCGCCATCCTGCGCATCTGCATCGCGGCGACGATCTTCAGCCCCCTGCTCATGGCCATCAACGCGGGAACCATCCGGCAGCTCAACCGCCGGCTGATACGGCAGGCCAGCTACGACTTCCTGACCAACACCCTGTCCCGCTACGGCCTGACCGAGGCCCTGAACCAATACGGCGCGAGCCACGCCTACCGGAATGCCACCGTCAACATCATGCTGATCGACGTCGACCACTTCAAAAGCATCAACGACAACTTCGGCCATGTCTGCGGCGACGACGTGCTCAAGCGCATCGCCGCCATCATCAACCACGCGGCCCCGACGCCGGGCCTGGTCGGCCGGATCGGCGGCGAGGAGTTCGTGGTCGTCTGCTTCGATTATGCGCCGCAGACCTTCTATGCCCTGGCGGACGCGCTGCGCCAGACGATCGCCGACACGCCGTTCGACTGCGGCCAGCAGCGCGTGTCCATCACCATCAGCATCGGCATCGCCCATGCCACCGAACCGGGGAGCGACCTGGAAAGCGCCGTGCAGCGCCTGTTTCCCCGCGCCGACGAGAACCTCTACACGGCCAAGCGGCAGGGACGCAACTGCACCGTGCAATGAGCGTGGCCGGCCGGCCAGTCATAGGTCGACGGTGTGCCGCCGCTCGGATTCCAGGTATTCGCGCGACTGCATCTCCAGGATGCGCGACACCGTCCGGTGGAACTCGTTGGCGAAGGCGCCCTCGGTATAGATTTCCTCGGGCGAACACTCGGCCGACATGATGAGCTTGACCTTGTGGTCGTAGAACACATCCACCAGCCAGGTAAAGCGGCGCGCTTCGGACTGGTGGCGCGGCCCCATGCGCGGCACCCCCGACAGGATCACCGCATTGAAGCGGCTGGCCAGCTCCAGGTAATCGTTCTGCGAACGCGGTCCGCCGCACAGCGTGGCGAAATCGAACCACACCACCGTGCCGGCCAAGGCCAGCGCCTTGATCTCGCGATGCTCGATGCGCAGCACCGGGTTCGGCTCGGGCGGCGTGTCGGCCAAATGGCGAAAGGCCTCCTGCAGCGCCGCGTTCGCCTTGTCGTCCAGCGGATAGTGATAGCACTGCACCTGCTCCAGCGCGCGGCGCCGGTAGTCGACGCCGGCATCCACGTTGAGCACGTCCATGCGCTTCTGGATCAGTGCGATGGCGGGCAGGATGCGATCGCGGTGCAGGCCGTCCGGATACAAGGTGGACGGTTCGTAGTTCGACGTCATCACGAACGACGTGCCGTACTCGAACAGCTTGAGCAGCAGGCGGTACAGGATCATGGCGTCGGCCACGTCCGACACGTGGAACTCGTCGAAGCAGATCAGCCGGTAGCGGCGCGATATGCGGCGCGCGACTTCGTCGAGCGGGTCCTGCTGCCCTTTGACTTCTTCGAGTTCGCGGTGCACGCCGCGTATGAACTCATGGAAGTGCAGGCGCGTCTTGCGCACCACCGGCACGGTGGCGTAGAAGGCGTCCATGAGGAAGCTCTTGCCGCGCCCCACCCCGCCCCACAGGTAGATGCCGCGCGGCACCTCGGGGCGGTTGAGCAGTTTCTTCAGGGCGTTGCTGCGCAGGGCCTTGTAGCGCACCCAGTCGTCGTAATAGCGCTGCAAGCGGTCGACGGCGCGCTGCTGGGCTGCGTCGGGCTGGTAGCCGCGCTCGGACAGGGCCTGCTCGTAATATTGTTGGACGTTCATGCGGGGGTAGATAGGCAATGGGCGGTTCTCTCGTCGTAGAGAAGAACCGCCCAGATTCTGGTTCTTGAGCCGCCGAGGCTGCCCTGCGGAATTCCGATGCTCGCCCCCCAATGGGGGCTGCGCTTCGGATTCCTCCGGGGTCCTCGGCTCATGGAACCGTCGAGCGAACGGCTCTGCCTCGAAGAAGCAGGTCCGTCCGCCCGTACCAGCATCAGAAGTTCAGCGCGCGCTTGTCCACCGCCAGGGCGGCTTCCTTCACCGCTTCGGACAGCGTGGGGTGCGCATGGCAGATGCGGGCGATGTCTTCGGCGGCGCCCTTGAATTCCATGATGGTCACGGCCTCGGAAATCAGCTCGGAAGCCATGGGACCGATGATGTGCACGCCCAGGACCTCATCGGTCTTGGCGTCGGCGATCACCTTGGCGAAGCCCGTGGTGTCGCCCAGCGCGCGGGCGCGGCCGTTGGCCAGGAAGGGGAAGGAGCCGGCCTTGTACTCGCGGCCTTCCTTCTTCAACTGCTGCTCGGTCTTGCCCACCCAGGCGATTTCCGGCGAGGTGTAGATCACGAAGGGGATCGTGTCGAAATTGACATGGCCGTGCTGGCCGGCGATGCGCTCGGCCACGGCAACGCCTTCTTCCTCGGCCTTGTGCGCCAGCATCGGGCCGCGCACCACGTCGCCGATGGCCCAGACGTTGGGCAGGCTGGCCTTGCATTCGCCGTCCACGGCGACGAAGCCGCGTTCGTCGAGCTTCAGGCCCACGGACTCGGCGTTCAGGCCGCCGGTGTAGGGAATGCGGCCGATCGAGACGATCAGCTTGTCCACCACCAGCTTCTGCTCGGCGCCCTTCGCGTCGGTGTAGGGCACGGTGACGTTCTTGGCGGTGGCCTTGAGCTCACCCAGCTTGACGCCGGTCTCGATGACCAGGCCCTGCTTGGTGAAGACTTTCAGGGCTTCCTTGGCCACCTGCTGGTCGGCCACGGCCAGGAATTCCGGCATGGCTTCGAGGATGGTGACCTCGGCGCCCAGGCGGCGCCACACGCTGCCCATCTCCAGGCCGATCACGCCTGCGCCGATCACGCCCAGCGTCTTGGGCACGGCGCCGATGTTGAGCGCGCCGTCGTTCGACAGTACGACCTTCTCGTCGAAAGGCAGGCCGGGCAGTTCGCGCGGCGACGAGCCCGTGGCCACGATGATGTGCTTGCCGACCAGGTCTTCGTCGGTGGTGCCGGTGACCTTGATGGCATAGCCGCCTTCGGCGGTGCCGGCAAAGGCGCCCTTGCCATGGAAGAAGGTGACCTTGTTCTTCTTGAACAGGTACAGGATGCCGTCGTTGTTCTGCTTGACCACGCTGTTCTTGCGGCCGAGCAGCGTGTCGAGCTTCAGGCCCAGGCCCTTGATCTCGATGCCGTGCTCGGCGAAGTGGTGGCCGGCCTGTTCGTAGTGCTCGGACGACTGCAGCAGCGCCTTCGAGGGAATGCAGCCCACGTTGGTGCAGGTGCCGCCGGGAGCCGGGCCGCCCTGGCCGTTCTGCCAGGCGTCGATGCAAGCCACGGACATGCCGAGCTGGGCGGCGCGGATGGCGGCGACGTAACCGCCAGGACCGGCGCCGATGACCACTACGTCAAATTGCTTTGCCATGATGATGTGCTCCCGATCACAGATCCAGCAGCAGGCGCTGCGGGTCTTCCAGGGCTTCCTTCATGGCCACCAGGCCCAGCACGGCTTCGCGGCCGTCGATGATGCGGTGGTCGTAGGACAAGGCGAGGTAGTTGATCGGGCGGATCACGATCTGGCCGTTCTCGACCACGGGGCGTTCCTTGGTGGCGTGGACGCCCAGGATGGCCGATTGCGGCGGGTTGATGATGGGGGTGGACAGCATCGAGCCGAACACGCCGCCGTTGGAGATCGAGAAAGTGCCGCCGGTCATCTCTTCGATGCCCAGCTTGCCGTCGGCGGCGCGGCGGCCGAAGTCGCCGATGGCCTTTTCAATGTCGGCGATCGACAGCTGGTCGGCATTGCGCAGGATCGGCACCACCAGGCCGCGCGGGCTGCCCACGGCGATGCCGATGTCGAAGTAGCCGTGATAGATGATGTCCTTGCCGTCGATCGAGGCGTTGATCAGCGGGTATTTCTTCAGCGCGGCGACCGCGGCCTTTACGAAGAAGGACATGAAGCCGAGCTTCACGCCATGATCCTTCTCGAACTTTTCCTTGTACTTGTTGCGCAGGTCGATAACGGCCTGCATGTTGATTTCGTTGAACGTGGTCAGAATCGCGTTTTCGGCTTG
>DASWPO010000303.1:0-2982 GCA_036404015.1 Bordetella sp.
GGCCTGTTCGTCGTGGATGCCCGGGTTTCGCCTTCGGTGCTCACCGACACGTACCTGAAGCTCCACTTCGGTATCGAGAACCAGGCCCCCCTGCTGCGCGCCGAGGGGCAGTGACACCATGGAATTCCAGGACAGTTTCGAGATCCCGGCGCCACCGTCGGAGGTGATGCGGCGCTTCACCGACGTCGAGCGCATTTCCCTGTGCGTCCCCGGCCTCACGATGACCGGACGCGACGACGACGACGGCGGCTACCTGGGCGTGATGACGGTCGCCTTCGGGCCGAAGCGGCTCAAGTTCCAGGGCAAGGTCCGGTGCGAGTTCGACTTGGAGCATTGCAAAGGGACGCTGACCGGTGGCGGGGCCGCAGCGGGGAGGTCGGCCAGCATCCAGGTGCGCACGGGCTTCTCCGTGGAGCAGGCGCCCGGCGCTACCGCCGCCGCGCCGCGCAGCGTGGTCCGGATCGTGTCGCATGCCGACCTGCAGGGTGTGCTGGCCCAGTTCGCCGGCACGGGCGGCATCGCGCTGGGGCGGCAGCTGATGCGGGACTTCGCGCGCAACCTCACCGATGAATTGTCGAAAGAGGTCGTGCCCGCGCCGGACTCCGCCGCTGCGCGAACCGGGAGCGGCGACAGGCCCATGCCGCCGCCTGCCAGGTCGGTATCGGCCTTCAGACTGCTGCTGGCCGTGGCCGTGGCGAAGCTCAAGGGCCTTTTCCATGTCGGTTCCCGCTAGCCCTGCGGGGGGCGAGCGGATACCGCGTCGCCTGCGCGGCATCCTGTCGCTGGACGATTTCGAGGCCGCCGCCCGGCGCCGCCTGCCGCGCCCGATCTTCGGCTACGTGCATGGCGCCGCCGAAGGCAACCATTCGGTGCGCGAGAACCGCGCCGCGTTCGGCGACTACGGTTTCTCGACCCGCGTGCTGGTCGATGTCTCGGCGCGCAGCCAGCAGGTTGCGCTGTTCGGCAAAACCTATGCTTCGCCGTTCGGCATCGCGCCCATGGGCATCACGGGCATGTCGGCCTACCGCGCTGACATCGGCCTGGTCTGCGCCGCGCGGGCGGCCGGAATCCCCGCCATCATGAGCGGCGCATCGACCGTGACGCTCGAAGAGATGGCGCAGCGCGCACCGGGCACGTGGTTCCAGGCCTATGTGCAGGGCGATCCGTCGAGCTTCGGCCCACTGCTGGCGCGGGTGGCGCAGGCGGGGTTCGAGGTGCTGGTGGTCACGGTGGACGTGCCGGTGTCGGCCAACCGCGAGAACAACGTTCGCACGGGCTTCTCGACACCACTGCGCCCGGGCCTGCGGCTCGCCTACGACGGCATCACGCGGCCCGCGTGGCTGTTCGGTACCTTCCTGCGCACGCTGCTGCGGCATGGCATGCCGCACTTCGAGAACACGTTCGCCCAGCGCGGCGCGCCGCTGCTGTCGGCCCGGGCTGCGCGCGACTTCTCCCAGCGCGACAACCTGACCTGGGACCACCTGGCCGACATCCGGCGTCGCTGGCAGGGCGCGCTGGTCGTCAAGGGCATCCTCGACGTGCGCGATGCGGCGGAGGCCCGCCGGCACGGCGTGGACGGCATCATCGTCTCCAACCACGGCGGCCGCCAGCTCGATGGCGCCGTCGCGCCGCTGCGCGTGCTGCCGCAGATCGCCGAGGCGGCCGGCGACATGGCCGTGATGATGGACAGCGGCATCCGCCGCGGCACCGACGTGCTCAAGGCCCTGGCGCTCGGTGCGCGCTGTGTTTTCCTGGGCCGGCCTTTCAACTATGCCGCCGCCGTCGGCGGCGAGGCCGGTGTCGCGCACGCGATCCGATTGCTGCGTGAGGAGGTGGATCGCGATATGGCGATGCTCGGCCTCTGTCACTGCGGCGAGGCCCGCCGCGACATCCTCGTGCCTCGCGCCTGACGGGCCCTGCTCGACGGCATTGTGCGGTCTGTGCGCGCGTGCGCCTCCCGCGCATTGCGGTCGCAGCGTGGCTTATGATGCGGCCCGCACCATCGTCGACATGCGCTGTGCATGCTGCCTGGTCGCGCTCCCGAAGGGCATCGTGACCTTTCTGCCTCCTTTCCCACCGTGCGCCGCCAGTCCTTGCATCTCCATGGCGGCACGGGCATTCCTTCTGCATCCACCGGCACATGAGCAATCCTGCCCCAGCTTTCCTTGGCATCGACTTCGGCACTTCCAATTCCGCCATGGCGATGCTGGGTGCTGACGGCATGGCCCACCCCATTGCCCTCGAGGGCCGCGCCACGGCCATGCCCACGGCGCTGTTCTTCAATTTCGAGGAGCGCAGCACGCACTTCGGGCGCGACGCGATGGCGCAGTACCTGGAAGGCACCGAGGGACGGCTGATGCGCTCGCTCAAGAGCCTGTTGGGCAGCGCGCTGCTGCAGGAGAAAACCGCCGTGCATGGCGATCTGGTGAGCTTCCAGGACATCATTGCGCGCTTTCTGCGCGAATTGGCCGCGCGCGCTGGAGCTACGCCAGGGCAGCCGCCCCGGCGCGTGGTGATCGGGCGGCCAGTGCATTTCGTGGATGGCGATGCGGCGCGTGACCAGCAAGCCGAAACCTCGCTGCGCGAGGCCGCAGAGGCGGCGGGCCTGGGCGAGGTGGCGTTCCAGATGGAGCCTATTGCCGCCGCGTTTGACTATGAGCGCCGGGTGGAGCGCGAGGCGCTGGTGATGATCGTCGATATCGGCGGTGGCACCTCCGATTTCACCGTGGTGCGGCTGGGCCCCGAGCGCATGGCGCGGGCCGACCGCGCGGGCGACATCCTGGCCACCAACGGCGTGCACATCGGCGGCACCGATTTCGACCAGCGGCTCAACCTGGCGCTGGCGATGCCGCTGCTGGGGCGCGGCCACATCGGCCCGCAGGGGCGCGAGGTGCCCAGCCGCGTGTTCTTCGACCTTTCCACCTGGCACCTGATCCATTGGCTCTATGCGCCACAGGCGATCCGCGAGGCGCAGGCGCTGCG
>DASWPO010000304.1:0-4724 GCA_036404015.1 Bordetella sp.
GGTGCTGAGCGCGCCGCCCGCGCCCGTCGGTATCGAACAGGCCGCCGCGCTGCTGCGCTCGCTGTACGGCCTGGCAGGCGCGCTCGCGCCGCTGGGCGGCGACCGCGACGCCAACTTCCTGGTCACGCTCGACGCCGCCGCGGCGCAGCGCACCTGGATCCTGAAGATCTCGCACCCGGTCGAACCGGCGCAAGTCGCCGACTTCCAGACCCAGGCGCTATTGCACCTGGAACGCCACGCCCCCGATCTGCCGGTGCAGCGCCTGCGCCGCACCGCCGCGGGCGGCCACGCGGCGCTGGCGCGGCTCGGCGGCGCGGCGCGCGTGATCCGGCTGTTCAGCTACCTGGACGGCCTGCCCATGCCCCAGGCGCCCCGCTCGCCGCGCCAGATGGTCAACGTGGCGCGCGCCCTGGCCGGGCTGGATATCGCGCTGGCCGCCATGCCGGCGCATGCCGCGGGCACCCTCCGGCTGCCCTGGGATATCCAGCACGCCGACGGCGTGCGCAGCCTGGTCGGCCTGCTCGGCCCGGCCGAACGCCAGGCCCTGGCCGCGCACGCCCTCGACCGCTTCGAGGGCCTCGTCAAGCCCCGGCTGCCCGGACTGCGGCGCCAGGCCATCCACAACGATTTCAACCTTTTCAACCTGCTGGCCGATCCGGCCGACCCCGACAGGGTCTGCGGCATCCTGGATTTCGGCGACATGGTGGAAGGGCCGACCATCGACGATGTCGCGGTCGCGGCCTCCTACCACATCGATGCCGGCGGCGACACGCTGCAGGCCATCGTGGCCTTCGCTTCGGCCTACCACGAGATCAACCCGCTGCGCCCCGAAGAACTCGACCTGCTGCTCGACCTGATCCGCGCGCGCCTGGCCATGGTGGTGTGCATCGGCGGCTGGCGCGCCGCGCGCGACCCGTCCAACGCCGAGTACGTGCTGCGCAACAACGCGGTGTCCTGGGCGCGCCTGGCCGCCTGCCACGGCATCGGCGACGCCGCCGCGCGCGAGGCGCTGCGCGCCGCCTGCCCAAGCCCGCCGCCAGGCTGAAGCCGGGCCTCAGGCCGACGAAAAGGCGGTTGGCGTTCCCGTTGCCCACTCGGTCAGTATGCTTGCGATCTGTTCGCGCAGCCAGCGATGCAGCGGGCTGTGATGAGTGCGCTCATGCCACGTCATGGCGATTTCGATGGTCGGAGCGGGCATCGGCAGCGGGTAGGACTTGAGCACCGCCGCCCGTTCGCGCGCCAACGTCGCCGGGAAGACCGCGATGAGATCGGTGTCGCACAGGATTTGCTCGGCCACCAGAAAGCTGGGCACCGACACCGTGCCGCGGCGCGATAGATCCAGTTTGTGCAGCACGCGGTCGGTAACCCCGGAAAAATCCCCGCCCAGCGGAGACACGATCAGGTGTTTCGTGGATGAAAACATCTCCGGGGTGAGCGTGTCGCCGCGGAACGGATGGTCGCGCCGCATGACGCATACCAGATGTTCCTGGTAGAGCTGGCGCATGTGCAGGCGGTCATGGTGGATCATCTGGCTGCACCCGACGAGAAGGTCCACCTGGCCCGAAGACATATAGCTGTCCAGGGCCGGGATCAGGGCGCGGGTGCCCGGCACGAATCCCATTTGTATGCCCGGCGCGGCGTCGGCCATGGTCACGAACCATTTGCCGATGCGGCATTGGACGGCATCGCTGGCGCTGATCATGACAAGGTCTTGAGCGGTGGACAGATCGAAGTCTTCGCGCTGCACGATGGCGCGGAAACCATCGACCAGCTCCGACAGCCTGGGGGCGATCTCCAGCGCCCGCGGGGTGGGTGTCATGGCGCGTGCACCCGGGATCAGCAAAGGGTCGTCGAACATGCGGCGCAAACGTGCCAGCTGTGCGGAAACCGCCGGCTGGCTGCTGCGCAGCTTGGCCGCCGCCCGCGTCACGCTGCGTTCGATCAACAAGGTCTCCAGCGTCAGGAGCAGATTGAGGTCAAGGCGGCTATCCATAATCCAAATCTTATATTAAGAATATATGAAATTTATTTGAATTATAGATTAGGTGGGCGCACTATTCATTCACGCAGGGATTAAGCGTTAACCCTTAAACGTTAACCCTTGTTTCGCAACCCATTCTAGGAGCTTCACCATGAAAACCCAATTCCTCTCCATCCTCACCGTTTCGGCCGCCCTGGGTCTGGCCAGCATGTCAACCAGCGCCGTGGCCGCCCCTTCCGACAGCCTGCTGGGCACTGTCGCGCCCTCGGCCCAAGCCGACCGCACCATCTCCCTGACCGGCGGCACCAACGACGTTCTCGTCAATTGGGGTGAAACGGTGAACTTCGTGGCCGCCAACGGCCAGCAGTTCACCGTCAAGTTCGACGGCGTGCGCAACGCGTTCAACCTGCAAGACCTGGTCCCCGCCAGCGCCCTGGACCATGGGGTCGAAGTCTATGTGCACAGCCCCCTGAGCTCCATCGGCGCCTGATCCTCAAGCAGGACGTCTCCCTCTGGCGCCTGTCATCGGCACCGGGGAGGAGGCAGACCGGCAGGTCCGCACGACTTGTGTTTTTCGAACGCCGGGCGCAGTGGCCCGGCTTGTTCCGCAGGCCCAAGACGGCTGAAGCGCTCAAGCCCTGCGCATCAGCCGGGCCAGCACCCCCAGCCCCACCGGCACCACGGCGGCGGCCAGCCCCACCAGCACGATCGCATTCAAGTGCGTCTTGATGAACGGGATATTTCCGAAGAAATACCCCGCCATCACCAGCAACACCACCCAGAGCAGGGCTCCGATCACATTGAATGCCTGGAAGCTCGCCAAGCGCATCCCGGCCACGCCCGCCACGAATGGCGCGAAGGCGCGGATCACCGGGATGAAGCGCGCCAGCACCAGCGCCTTGCCGCCGTGTTTTTCATAGAACGCATGCGTGCGCCGCAGCGCCCTGTGGTCGAGAAAGCGCCAGTTGGCGGTATAGGCCTGCTTGCCGACCGCGCGGCCGATGAAGAAGTTCACCGTGTTGCCCAGCACGGCCGCGACCAGCAGCAGCACGATCAGGAGCCCCGCGTGCATGCTGCCCGCGGCGCTGAACGCGCCGCCGATGAACAGCAGCGAATCCCCCGGCAGAAAGGCCATCACGATCAGGCCGGTTTCGGCGAACACGATCAGGAACAGCACCAGGTACACCCAGGCCCCGTACTGGGCCACCCAGACGCCCAGCGTCTGGTCGATGTGCAGGATCATGTTCAACAAATCGGTCATGGCGATGCCGTGGCAAAAAAAGAAGTTAGGGACTATACCGTAGGGCGCGCGACCGGCGCCCGCTCCGCGGGCCAGTCAGCTTCCTGCGGATAAAATGGCTCCAACCCGTCTGCCGAACCCGCCATGACCGACCGCCGCCCCATTGCCGCCCTGCCCGACCTGCTGATCAGCCAGATCGCCGCGGGCGAAGTCATCGAGCGGCCGGCCTCCGTGCTCAAGGAGCTGCTCGAGAACGCCGTCGACGCCGGCGCGCGCGCCGTCGAAGTGCGGCTGGACGGCGGCGGCATCAAGCGCATCGCCGTCACCGACGACGGCGGCGGCATCCCGCCCGAGGAGCTGCCCCTGGCGCTGATGCGCCATGCCACCAGCAAGATCCGCGACCTGGCCGAACTGGAATCGGTCGCGTCCATGGGTTTTCGCGGCGAGGCCCTGGCCTCCATCGCCTCGGTGGCGCGCCTGGCCCTCATCTCGCGCACGCGCGAGGCCGACCATGCCTGGCAGATCGAGGCCGGCAGCCTGCAGCTTGCGCCGGCGTCCGGGCCGGTGGGCACCACGGTCGACGTGCGGCAACTGTTCGATTCCGTGCCGGCGCGCCGCAAGTTCCTGCGCGCCGAGGCCACCGAATTCGGCCACTGCCTGGACGTGCTCGAGCGCATCGCGCTGGCCCATCCCGGCGTCGCCTTCCGCCTGTTCCACAACGAGCGCGCCCAGCGCCAGTGGCTGCCGGCCGACCCCGGCCAGCGCATCCGCGACGTGCTGGGCGAGGAATTCACCGGCCAGGCCCTGCCGCTGCAGCAGGCCGCGGGCGCCATCGCCCTGGCCGGCATGGTGTCGCGGCCCACCGCCGCGCGCGCCCGCGCCGACCGCCAGTACCTGTACGTCAACGGCCGCTACGTGCGCGACCGCACCGTCAGCCACGCGCTGCGCGCCGCCTATGCCGACGTGCTGCACGGCGACCGCCAGCCCGCTTACGTGCTCTACCTGGACATCGATCCGGGCGCGGTCGACGTCAACGTGCATCCCGCCAAGCACGAAGTGCGGTTTCGCGACAGCGGCGCCGTGCATCGCTTCGTGAACCAGATCGTGGCGCAGGCGCTGGCGCAGACCGGCGGCGCGCAGACCGCCGCCGATCCGCGGCCCGCCCCCATGCCCGCCGCCGTCGATGCCGACGCGCGGCCCGCCCCGCCGGCGCAGCGCCCGCAGGCGCAAGTGCCCTTCCGCCTGCACGAGCCCGCCGGCATCCCCGTGCGCGACTGGCAGTCGTTCTATCGCCCGCAGGGCGACGCCGCGGCCGCAGCGACCGCCGTCGCGGACCACGCCACGCTGCCGCCCAGCTATGCCGCACCCGCGTCCGCCATCGCGCCCGCGCTGCGCGAGGCAACGCCCCAGCCCCTGCCGGAAGGCGAGTTCCCGCTGGGCATGGCCCTGGGGCAGTTGCACGGCATCTACATCCTGGCGCAGAACACGCGCGGCCTGGTGCTG
>DASWPO010000305.1:0-17412 GCA_036404015.1 Bordetella sp.
TGACGCGCGGCCTGCTCGAACTCATGGCCGAAACCGGCCACCCGCTCACCCTGGTCACCAAGAACGCCTTGGTCGAACGCGACATCGATCTGCTTTCCGACCTGGCCAGGCGCAACCTGGTCGTGGTCTACGTCAGCATCACCACGCTCGACGCCGACATGGCCCGCACGCTCGAGCCCCGCGCCTCGGCCCCCTGGCGCCGCCTGCAGGCCGTGCGCACCCTGGCCGCCGCCGGCGTGCCGGTGGGGGTGCTGGCCGCCCCCATGATCCCCTTCATCAACGACGCCTTCCTCGAGTCCATCCTGGCCGAGGCGGCCAGTGCGGGCGCCCGCTGGGCCGGCTACACCGTGGTGCGCCTGCCCTGGGAAGTCCTCGCGGTCTTCGAGCAATGGCTGTCTACGCACTTCCCCGATCGGGCCGAGCGCGTCCTGCATCGCATCGAAGACCTGCGCGGCGGCCGTCGCAACGACCCGCGCTTCGGCACCCGCATGCGTGGCACCGGCCTGTGGGCCGACCTGCTGCGCCAGCGTTTTTCCGTGGCGGTGCGCAAGCAGGGGCTCAATCTCACCCGCCTGCAACTCGACTGCCAGCAGTTCGTCGCGCCGGCGCCGGACTTGTCCGCCGGCCGCGCCGCCGAACGGCCCGTGTCCTTTCACCGTGGCGCCGACGACGCCCGCGGCAGTAGCCCTATCCGTACCCGCAGCACCCGCATCACCTCGACGTCATCCGTTTCCCAACTGTCCTTGTTCGATTGATTCGATCCGCGGCCGGGCAGGGCATGGCGCCCTGATCCGGCTGCTTCCCGCAAAGGAGTGCCGCCATGAGCATCGCCGCTTCCGCTGTCCTGTCTTCCTTGCCGCTTTCGGGTTTTGGCAAGCCCGAGTCCGGCCAGGCCCAGCCTGGCAAGTCCCGCAAGCCCGGCGCTTCGTCGCCCCCGCGCCACGAGCCGGCCGCCAAGGCGCCATCACGCAAGTGGCCGTTTCCGCCGGCCCCCCAGCCCGCCGCCTCGCTGGGCGACGCGCGCAAGCTGGCGCCGAACCAGATCGTCTCGCGGCGCGAGATGCTGCTCGACGTGCTGCTGGTCGCCGCCTGGGGCGCCATCATCCCCGCGCTGATGTGGCTGGGGGCGGCGGCTGGTTTCTAAATAGGGTTTTTTGTTGGGCCAGGGTATCCGGCAGAAAATAGATGCTATATAATTAATTGGTAAATCATCTATTTTCTATCTTCCATGTCCACCGCTCCTGTTGCGCAAGAGGCTGCCCGAGCCCGCTTCGGCTCGCTCTTGTCCCAGGCTGCCCGCTCCTGGCGCCGCGCGGCAAACCGCCGCTTGCAGCCTTACGGCCTCACCGAGGCCACCTGGCTGCCGCTCATTCGCCTGGTGCGTTCGCCCGAGCCCATGCGCCAGAAAGACCTGGCCGCTTCGCTGGGGCTGGACGGCTCCTCCGTGGTCCGCATCCTCGATGCGCTGGAATCCGCCGGCCTGGTCGAACGCCGCGCCGAGGCCGGTGATCGCCGTGCCAAGGCCATCCTGCTGACAGAGCAGGGGCAGGCCGTCGTGGCGCAGGTCGAACGCGTCTCCCAGGAGGTGCGCGACGAAGCCCTGCAAGGCATGTCCGACAGCGAGGTGCTGCAAGCCCATGCCTTGCTGGAGCGCATCTGCGAGCGGCTCGACACGGGAGACGAGGCCGTTTCCCCATGAGCTCAGGCGTCGATGCCACTTCCTCCCCCTTGACTGTTGGCGTGCCTGGCAGCGCAACCCGGGTCGTTCCCAATGTGCCGCTCTGGCTGCCGGCCCTGTTCACCTTCAGCGGCACGCTGGCCATGCACATCTTCGTGCCCGCGCTGGCCATGGCGGCCCGCGACCTGAACGCCAGCAGCGCGGCCATGCAAATGACGGTCAGCCTCTATGTGCTGGGCCTGGCCGGCGGGCAATTGATCTACGGCCCGCTCTCGGACAGGTACGGCCGGCGGCCGGTGCTGATGGTGGGCCTGGTGGTCTACACGGTCGCGGGCCTGGTCTGCGCCTTGGCCGCGCAGGCGCACATCCTGGTGGTGGCGCGGCTGTTTCAGGCCCTGGGCGGCTGCTCGGGCCTGGTGCTGGGGCGAGCCATCGTGCGCGACACCGCTTCCACCGACAATGCCGCCAAGCGCCTGGCCCTGATGAACCTGATGGTCGTGCTCGCGCCGGCCCTGGCGCCCTTGATAGGCAGCCTGGTGGCCGCCGCCGTGGGCTGGCGCGCCTTGCTCGCCTTGCTGTGCCTGCTGGGCGTGGTCAATTTCGTGCTGGCCTGGCGCAAGCTGCCCGAGACGCATCCAGGCACCTCGTCGCTGAGCCTGCACAATCTCAAGCACGAATACCGCGGCCTGCTCGGCTCGCGCCAGTTTCTCGGCTACACCGTGGGCGGGGGCTGCGCCACCACGTCGATGTACGCCTTCATTGCCAGCGCGCCCTTTATCTTCGTCGAGCAAATGCATCGGCCCGACCACGAAGTCGGCCTGTACCTGACCATCATGGTCCTGGGGGCCTGGCTCGGCAACCTGCTGTGCGGCAGGCTCCTGGGCCGCATCCCCATCGGCCGGCTGCTGCTGCTGGGCAATACCCTGAGCCTGGTCTGCATCGTGCTCGCGCTGGCCTGGGCGCTGACCGGCCTGATGACCGTCTTCGTCCTGCTGTTCCTGATGTTCCTCTACACCGTGGGGGCGGGGGTGAGTTCGCCGGCCGCGATGACCCTGGCCTTGAGCGTGAACCCCAAGGTGGTCGGCTCCGCATCGGGCGTGTACGGCTGCGTGCAGATGGCGGTCGGGGCGCTGTGCACCGCGCTGGCCGGCCTGGGCAGCTCCCCCTTGTTGTCGGCCATCGTGGTCATGCTGGTGGCCTGTGCCGTGGCGCAATTGGCGATGCGCATGGCCCTGGGGGGAGTGGGGGTGCGCAAGGCGCTCTAGCCCTGTGCTGGAAGCGGCTAAGTGCTTTACAGGCTTGGGTTTTTTGGTATAGAATCGCGGATTCACCTTGTCCTCTGCCTATGGACAAAACAACTTTCTCCTCCGTGGGCAAGACATACAGGAGCTATCCGTGAATCTCATCGCTATCCTCGAGCAGGAAGAAATCGCCCGCCTGACTGGCGGCAAGGCCATGCCTGACTTCGGCCCCGGTGATACCGTGGTCGTCAACGTGAACGTGGTCGAAGGCACCCGCAAGCGCGTGCAGGCTTTCGAAGGCGTGGTCATCGCCCGCCGCAACCGTGGCCTGAATTCGGCCTTCATCGTTCGCAAGATCTCGTCCGGCGAAGCTGTCGAGCGTACTTTCCAGCTGTACTCGCCCCAGATCGCCTCGATCGAAATCAAGCGCCGCGGCGACGTGCGCCGCGCCAAGCTGTACTACCTGCGCAACCGCTCGGGCAAGTCGGCCCGCATCAAGGAAAAGCTGGTCACCAAGACCCAGCGCCAAGCGCCTCAGGCTTAAATGCGCCAAGCTTGATGCGAAGCAGCAAAAGGCACCCACGGGTGCCTTTTGCTTTTATATCGTCCCAAGTAACTCCTTCTTGCGGTAACTCCTGGTGAGACTTTGCAGACCTTGTTTCCGGGGGTTGCGAAGCTTCTTCTTTGCTGGAACCTGTCGTGCCGATTGGTGTCATTATTCTGCTACGACATGCTTTATTAAAGCCCACTTTCGCTGTCTCCCCATGCCCGACTCTGCTCCATCACGCCCCAGCAACCCGGCCACAGCCGGATTCGATCCGATGAGCCAGCCCTGGCAGGCTGCAGACCAGGGGCTGTCCGCCGTTGGGCGGCAGTGGTTCGAGCCCGAGTCCTTTCGCCGCTTGTGGGCAGGCATCACGGACTGGCAGCAGGAAGACAGGCCCGGCACCGAACTGCGTCCCAATGGGCGCGAGGCGGCCGTGCTGGTGCCCCTGGTCATGCGTCCCGAAGGCCTGCGCGTCATGCTCACCCAGCGCACGGCGCATCTGCACGATCATGCCGGGCAGATCAGTTTTCCGGGCGGCCGTATCGAGGCCGAGGATGCCAGCCCCGTCGATGCCGCCTTGCGCGAGGCGCTCGAAGAAACCGGGCTGCCGCAAGCGCATGTCGAGGTGCTGGGCACCATGCCCAAGTACGCCACGTCCACGGGGTTTGCCGTGACGCCGGTGGTGGGCCTGGTGCGTCCCGACTTCACGCTGGCGCCCGATGCCTTCGAGGTGGCCGAGGTGTTCGAGACGCCCATGGAGTTTCTGATGAATCCGGCCAATCACCGCCTGTACCGGGCCACGCTGCCCGACGGCCTCCAGCGCCAGTATTTCGCCATGCCCTGGGAAGGCCGCTTCATCTGGGGCGCCACCGCCGGCATGCTGCGCAATCTGTACCGGAATCTCTATAACGCCGTGCTCGCCGCGGCGCATCAATAGCGCGGCGGCGCTTCGTGTTCGTCCAGGATGCGCAGGTATAGCGCATAGCGCTCCGGCGCGATCAGGCCGGCCTGCACGGCGGCCACTACGCCGCAGCCGGGCTCGTGCCGGTGGCTGCAGTTGTAGAAGCGGCAGCGCTCGATCTGCGGCAGGAACTCCGGAAAGCCGCGCACGATGTCGTCCCGCGACAGATGCTGCAGGCCGAAGGCCTGGAAACCCGGCGAGTCGATCAAGTCGCCGCCGGGTTTGTCATCCAGGGCCGGCAGGTGGTAGATCTGCGTGCTGGTGGTGGTGTGGCGGCCCATGTCCAGCGCGGCCGAATACTCGCGCGTGGCGGCGTGGGCCTCGGGCGCCAGGGTATTGAGCAGGGTGGACTTGCCCATGCCGCTCTGGCCCAGCAGCAGGCTGGTCTTGCCGGCCAGGCGGGCCGCCAACTGCTTGCGCACCATGTCCGCATCGTGCGCGATCAATTCGATGACGGGCACGCCCAGGGCCGAGAGCGTCGCCAGGCGCCGGCGCGCGGCGGGCAGCCCGTCCTGCAGGTCGATCTTGTTGAGCACGATGAGCGCATCGATGCCGACGCTCCAGGCGCCGGCCAGCGCGCGGCCGGTCAGGTCGTCGGAAAACGTGGGTTCCACCGCCACCACGATGAGCAACTGGTCGACGTTGGCGGCAAATTGCTTGGTGCGCATGTCGTCGGAGCGGTAGAGCAGGTTGCGCCGCGGCAGCACGGCATCGATGGCGCCTTCGTCGCGCCCCTGCGGCGAGATCCGCACGAAATCCCCCACGGCCGCGCCGGCTTTCTTGCCCCGTGGAAAGCATTGCCGCGTGGTGCCGTCGGGAAATTCCACCATGTAGTGGCGGCCGTGCGCCGCGATGATGCGTCCTTCGAGCGAAGCGGTCGTCTCGCTCATGCGGGGTGGGGCGAGGCTTGCATGAGATGGCGGATGCGCACGGCGGCGGGCGGATGGCTGTCGTAGAAAGCCGAGTGTACCGGGTCGGGGGTCAGCGTAGCGGCATTGTCGTCATACAGCTTGACCAGCGCCGACACCAATTGCCCCGCCGAGCTTTGCTGGGCGGCGTAGCGGTCGGCTTCGAACTCGTTGCTGCGCGAATACCAGCTGCCCAGCGGCGTGAGCAGGAAGGTGAACACCGGCAGCGCCAGGAAGAACAGCAGCAGGGCCAGGGCATTGTCGCCGCCGTCGCCGCGCGCTTGCACGCCCAGCCCGGCATAGAACCAGGGCTGTTGGGCCAGCCAGCCCAGCAGGGCAAAGAAGGCCAGCGCCAGCACGAAGCTCAGCGCGATGCGCTTGACGATGTGCCCGCGCGCGAAATGCCCCAGCTCGTGGGCCAGCACGGCCTCGATCTCGTCGCCGTTCAGGCGGGCGAGCAGGGTGTCGAAGAACACGATGCGGCGCGCCTTGCCGAAGCCGGTGAAATACGCGTTGCCATGCGCCGAGCGGCGCGAGCCGTCCATGACGAACAGGCCGTTGAGCGCGAAGCCGCAGCGCTGCGCCAGCTGCCGGATGCGGCTGGCCAGGGCGTCGTCATCGAGCGGGGTGAACTTGTTGAACAGCGGCGCGATGAACGTCGGGTAGATGAAGAGCAGCAGCAGGTTGAAAGCCACCCACAGGCCCCAGGCCCACAGCCACCAGGCCTGGCCGGCCTCGGCCATCAGCCACAGCACCGCCGCGGCCAAAGGCAGGCCCAGCGCCAGCGCCAGCACGATGCCCTTGACCGCGTCGGCCACGAACAGGGCGGGGGTCATGCGGTTGAAGCCGAAGCGCGCCTCCAGGCGGAACTGGCGCCACAGCGTGAAGGGCAGGCCCAGCACGCCCATCACCGCCATCACGGCCACCAGCAGCAGCAACTGCCGCGCCAGGGCATGGCCGGTGAGATGGCCGACGGCCTGGTCCAGCCATTGCAAGCCGCCCAGCAGCGTCAGCCCCACCAGAATGACGGCGTCATACACCCGCTCGACCATGCCCAGCCGGACCCGCGCCAGGGTGTAGCTGGCGGCGCGCTGGTGGCTGGACAGGCTGATGCGGGCCGCGAACTCGGCGGGCACCTGGTCGCGGTGGCTGGCCACGTGGCGCATCTGGCGCGCGGACAGCCACAGCCGCACGGCCATGTCGGCCAGCAGCAAAACGACGAAAACCAGGGCAAAGCGGGTCGGGGAGGACACAGTGGCGTATGAGAAAATGAATGTTTGATCTGGCAAATTATAGGGCGGCGGATATGGCGAACGATGCAAGCAATCAGGTAAAGCCCGGCGTGGCGCAACACGAGAGCCGTCTGGTCTGGCTCGATATGGAAATGACCGGGCTCGATCCCGAGAAAGAGCGCATCATCGAAGTCGCCGTGGTGGTCACCGAGCCCGACCTCACCGTGGTGGCCGAAGGCCCGGTGCTGGTGATCCACCAGCCCGACAGCCTGCTCGACGCCATGGACAACTGGAACAAGTCCACCCACGGCAAGAGCGGCCTGATCGACAAGGTCAAGGCCTCCTCGCTGACCGAGGCCCAGGCCGAGCAGCAGCTCATCGCGTTCCTGGCGCAATACGTGCCGGCGGGCAAGTCGCCGCTGTGCGGCAACACCATCAGCCAGGACCGCCGCTTCATGTTCCGGTACATGCCCGGGCTCGAGCGCTTCTTCCACTACCGCAACCTGGACGTCAGCACGCTCAAGGAACTGGCCCGCCGCTGGGCGCCGGCCATGCTCAAGGGCTTCGAGAAGAAAAGCCGCCACGAAGCCCTGGCCGACATCTACGAGTCGATCGACGAGCTCAAGTACTACCGCGAACACTTCCTGAAGGTGTAGCGCCGGCCTGCGCGGCGCCTTGCATGCGCTGCGCGGCCAGTTCATCGGCCAGCGCGCGGAAATCCTGCCTTTCCAGCAGCCACGATACAACGAAACCCGCCACCAGGCCCCAGAAGGCGGCGCCGATATTGGCGATGCCCAGGTCGGCCACCGTCACCAGGAAGGCCACCAGCGCGCCCAGCGAAAAGCGCGTGCGGAAGGCCGTGGTGAAGGCGCCCTGCAGCACCCGCAGCATGGCCAGGCCGGCCAGGGCCATGATGAAGGCGATGGGCGTGTGCAGCAGCAGCCGGGTAAATACCGGCGACAGCACGCCGAAGGCGATCGCCAGCACCGCGCAGCAAATGCCGCCGGCATAGTGGCTGCCGCGCCGGCCGGACGAGGTGATGATGGCGTTGCTCGGGCCGGCCAGGCAGGTGCAGGCGCAGCCCACCGCGGCGCTCAGCAGGGTGCCGATGCCGCAGGCCACCGATACGGCGTTGATGGGCGGTTCGTGCCCGGCGGCCTTCAGCGCCGCGATGCCCTGGCCGTTCTGCACGATCAGTGAGGTGACGACCAGCGGCACCAGCAATTCGACCATCGCCGGCCAGGACCAGACCGGCGTTTCAAAGACCGGGCGGACGAACACGGCGTGCGAGCCGCCCAGGCTCATGCCGCCGCCCTGGCCGGACAGATAGATGGCCAGCGCGCCGACGATGAGCGCGCCCAGGATGGGCGGCACGCGGCGTCCCCACGCCGGCACGGCGCACAGCAGCAGCCAGGTGGCGACCATGGGGCCGGCGATCGCCAGGTTGTCGTGCAGCGATCGCACCAGGTCCAGGCCGAAGCGCAGGAATACGCCGGCCACCATGCCCATGACGATGGGCATGGGCACGGCGCTCATCACCCGCCGCACTCCGCCGGACAGGCCCAGCACCAGCATCAGCAGCCCGCTGGCATAGCAGGCGCCCATGACTTCGGGAAAGGTGAGATGGCCCAGCGCCGGCCCGATGAGCACCGTGCCCGGAATCGTCCAGAAGCAGACCAGCGGCTGCCGGTAGCGCCAGCACATCAGGATGCTGAGCAGGCCGTTCAGGGCGAAGGCGCCGAACAGCCAGGAGGCCATTTGCGCTTCGCTGAGCCCGCCGTGCGTGCCGACGGACAGCACGATGGCAACCGGACCGGTTGCGCTGAAGATGAGGCCGATCAGTCCGTTGGCGGCGACGGTGGGGTTGAGGTCGGCGAGAAACTGGCGCCAGCCGGGCGGCGCGGAAAGAGGGCGTTCAAGCATGCCCGATTGTAGCCAGGGGCCGGCGCGGCGCGCCATGCCGGCCCGCTTCAGGCGCGGGTCAGCCGCCGCGTCCGCCGAAGCGCGCCAGCGCCTCGTCCTGCAGCGGCCGGTAGCTCGGATTGTCTTGCCCGGCGATGGCGTCCAGGTGGACTTCCGAGGCGTCGAACAGCCGCCAGTACAGCCGGCCGCAAAGCGCGCGCGCTTCGTGGCCGGGCCAGGACGCGGGCAGCAGGGCGGTGGGCAATCGGGGGTCGTGCAGCACGGCGCGCCGCCAGTGGTGCAGCAGCAGCACCCGGGCCGCGAAGGCCGCGGCGGGCGTGGCGGCCTCGTCTTCCAGCAGCTTTTCCAGCGGCGCGAAGTTGCGCGCGAACAGCCGGTACAGCCCGGCCACTTCGTCCAGGTTCCAGCATTGCACGGCCAGGCTGGCGATGGGCAGGCTGCCCGCGCCGGCCAGGTCGCGCGCCGACAGCACCAGGGCCTTGTCGGGAATGCCGAGCCTTTCGAGTATCTCGTGCGCCGCGCCGGCCTCGGTCTGGGGGTGGGCGAAGAGCCCCGGGGCCACCATGCCGAAGCCTTCCCACAGCAGTTCGCGGCGCAGCTCGGCGCGTTCGGCCAGCGCGTTGTTGCCGATGCGGGGCAGGGCCACCAGCGTCCAGGTGCCGTCCCAGCCGGGCTGGACGTGCTCGTAGATGCGCAGCGAGGCGTGCGCGGTGTCGCGCCGCCCCTGCTCGGAGAGCAGATACAGGCTGCGCCGGCCGTGGCGCTCGGTCTGCAGCCACCCCTGCGCCACCAGGCGGAACACGCTGGTGCGCAGCTGCCGCTCGTTGATGCCGACCGGCCCCAGCAGTTCGATCAGTCCGCCCAGCCAGATGGCGCCGCCGTGGGGCACGACGGCGTCGCCCAGCAGGCTGACGCACAGCGATTTGGCGCGCGGCGGGTCGGCTTTGAGCAGGCGGCCCAGGAAGCGGTCCAGCGGGGAAGGTGCAATAGCCATGGTGCCTGGCGGGGGGCCGGCAAAGGGGACAGTCCCGACATGATACATAAATCTGATGTGATACGGTTTTTCAATTGACAATCGTATTTGTGTATTAAATAATCTAACCGTGAACCAGGCCTGCGAGGCCGGCAGCAGCCGGCGCGCCGGAAGCCGGGTGCAAGGAGACACATCATGTATGCGCAATTGGTCGAAACCGGCGTGGCCCGCGTCCGCGGCGTCGATGAACTGTCCGGCCCCGAGCAGGCCTTCCAGCGGCGCCTCGAAGACAACGTGCGCATCGAGCCGAAAGACTGGATGCCCGAGGCCTATCGCAAGACGCTGGTCCGCCAGATCTCCCAGCACGCGCATTCCGAGATCGTCGGCATGCTGCCCGAGGGCAACTGGATCACCCGCGCGCCCAGCCTCAAGCGCAAGGCCATCCTCATGGCCAAGGTGCAGGACGAGGGCGGCCACGGCCTGTACCTCTACAGCGCCGCCGAAACCCTGGGCGTCTCGCGCGACGCGCTCATCGACGACCTGCACGCGGGCCGCGCCAAGTACTCCAGCATCTTCAACTACCCCACGCTCACCTGGGCCGACGTGGGCATGGTCGGCTGGCTGGTCGACGGCTCGGCCATCATCAACCAGATCCCGCTGTGCCGCTGCTCCTACGGCCCCTATGCGCGGGCGATGGTGCGCGTCTGCAAGGAAGAGTCCTTCCACCAGCGCCAGGGCTACGACCTGCTGGTGCAGATGTGCCTGCACGGCACGCCCGAACAAAAGGCCATGTGCCAGGACGCGCTCAATCGCTGGTGGTGGCCGTCGCTGATGATGTTCGGCCCGCCCGACGGCGATTCGCCCAACAGCGCGCAGTCCATGCTGTGGAAGATCAAGCTCTTCTCCAACGACGAGCTGCGCCAGAAGATGGTCGACCAGACCGTGCCGCAGGCCGAATACCTGGGCCTGACGGTGCCCGACCCCGACGTGAAGTGGAACGCCGAGCGCGGCCACTACGACTTCGGCGAGATCGACTGGAGCGAGTTCCACGCGGTGCTCAAGGGCAACGGCCCCTGCAACCGCGAGCGCCTGGCCGCGCGCGTCAAGGCGCACGAAGCGGGCGCCTGGGTGCGCGATGCGCTGGTGGCCCACGCCGAGAAAAAAGAACGCCGCAAAGCCGCATGACGCGAATGCCTTGGCCAAGATGAGCTTTTACGAGCTCGAGACGCCTTGAGCCGCGGACCCCGGAGGAATCCGAAGCACAGGCGCTACCAGCGCCGAGCATCGGAATTCCGCAGGGCAGCCGCGGCGGCTCAAGAACGCAAAGCAGCGCGGCCCAAGAACTCGAACCCGGCACGGCTAAAGAATCCACCGGATAGAACGCTAGGAAATACACCATGAGCAAAGAATGGCCCCTCTGGGAAGTCTTCATCCGCAGCCAGCACGGCCTGGCGCACAAGCACGTGGGCAGCCTGCACGCGCCCGACGCAGAAATGGCCATCAACAACGCGCGCGACGTCTACACGCGCCGCAATGAAGGCCTGAGCATCTGGGTGGTGCGCGCCGCCGACATCTCCGCCAGCAGCCCGTCCGACAAGGAACCGCTGTTCGAGCCGGCCAACGACAAGGTCTACCGGCATCCGACCTTCTTCCCGATGCCCGACGACGTTCACATGTAGGGCAGGGCGGAGGAGACATGGACAAGACGCTATTCCAATACCTGCTGCGCCTGGGCGACGGCGACCTGATCCTGTCGCAGCGCCTGGGCGCGCTGATCGGGCACGGCCCCGTCCTGGAAGAGGACATGGCCCTGGCCAACACCGCGCTCGACCTGCTGGGCCAGGCGCGGTTGTGGCTGACCCTGGCGGGCGAGGTCGAAGGGGCGGGGCGCGACGAAGACGCGCTGGCCTACCACCGCGACGCGCCGCAGTTCCTCAACCCGTTGCTGGTCGAGCGCCCCAACGGCGACTACGCCCAGACGATGACGCGCCAGTATTTCTACGACGTCTGGCACTACTACCTGCTGCAAGGGCTGGCGCAGTCGGCCGACGCGCGGGTGGCGGCCATCGCGGCCAAGGGCATCAAGGAAGTGGCCTACCACGTGCGCCGCTCGTCCGACCTGGTGGTGCGCCTGGGCGACGGCACCGACGAAAGCCACGCGCGCATGCAGGCGGCGGTGGACGAGTTGTGGCGCTACACCGGCGAGCTTTTCACCGACGACGAGATCGACCGCGACGTCGCCGCGCGCGGCATCGGCTGCGCGATGGCGCCGTTGCGCGAGCCGTGGCTGGCGCAGGTGCGCGAGGTGCTGGCCGAGGCCACGCTGGCCGTGCCCGACGAAGCGCAGGCCTGGCATGCGCTGCTGAGCGGCGGCCGCCAGGGCCGCCACACCGAAGACCTGGGCTACGTGCTGGCCGAGATGCAGCACCTGCAACGCACCTATCCCGGAGCCACGTGGTGAACGCCGTATCGGCCGCGTCCCCCGGACAGGTCATGCAATGGCTGCAAGCCGTGCCCGACCCCGAGATCCCCGTGCTGTCGGTGATCGACCTGGGCGTTGTGCGCGGCGTTGCCTGGGAAGGCGAGACCTGCGTGGTCACCATCACGCCCACGTACTCGGGCTGCCCCGCCATGCGCGAGATCACGCAGGACATCGAGCGCACGCTGCATGACCACGGCGTGCCGCAGGTGCGGGTGCGGACCCAGCTGGCGCCCGCCTGGACCACCGACTGGATGAGCGAGCGCGGCCGCCGGGCGCTGGCCGACTACGGCATCGCCCCGCCGGCGCAGCAGGCCATCGATATCTCCGGCATCCTGCGCCGCGCCGACCTGCCGGCCGTGGCCTGCCCGCATTGCGGCTCGCTCGACACGCGGCTGGTGAGCGGCTTCGGCTCGACTTCCTGCAAGGCGCTGTACCGCTGCAGCGCCTGCCGCGAACCCTTCGACTATTTCAAGACGCATTGACCCCGGGGTCGACACGATGAGCAGTTCCTTCCACACCCTGAAAGTCGCTTCCGTGGCGCGCAACACGCGCGACGCGGTGGTGGTCACCTTCGACCTGCCCGAGGCCCTGGCGCCCGAGTTCGCCTTCCGCCCCGGCCAGTACCTGACGCTGCGCGCGCAGCTGGGCGGGGAAGAGGTGCGCCGTTCGTATTCCATCTGCTCGGCGCCCGGCGACGGCGTGCTGCGCGTGGCCATCAAGAAGGTCGACGAGGGCGCGTTCTCGACCTGGGCCAACCACGAGCTGCAGCCGGGGCAGGACCTCGACGTGATGCCGCCGGCCGGCAATTTCACCATCGACTTCGACCCCGCCCAGGCGCGCCATTACGCGGCCTTCGCGGTGGGCAGCGGCATCACGCCGGTGCTGTCGCTGGTGAAGACGGCGCTGTCCATCGAGCCGGGCAGCCGCTTCACGCTGTTCTTCGGCAACCGGGCCTCGTCGTCGGTGCTGTTCCGCGAAGAGATCGAAGACCTCAAGAACCGCTACATGGACCGCTTCTCGCTGGTCTACATCATGAGCCGCGAGACGCAGGACATCGAGCTCTTCAACGGCCGGCTCGACGGCGACAAGGTGGCCCAGCTGCTGCGCGTCTGGATGCCGGCCGGCGACATCGACTACGCCTTCGTCTGCGGCCCGCACACCATGATCGAAAGCGTGGTCGAGCGCCTGCAGGCGCTGGGCGTGCCCAAGGAGCACATCAAGTTCGAGCTGTTCGGCGCGCCCAAGGGCCCCAGGTCGCTGCGCACCGGCCGCGAGGCTTCCGTCGCGCCCGGCAAGGACCAGTGCGAGGTCACCATCGTCAAGGACGGCTACAGCCGCAGCTTCGCCATCGACAAGAACCACGACAGCGTGCTGGATTCGGCGCTGGCGCAGGGCATCGACCTGCCGTTCTCGTGCAAGGGGGGCGTGTGCTCCACCTGCCGCTGCAAGGTCGTCGAAGGCGAGGTCGACATGGACGCCAATTTCGCGCTCGAAGACTACGAAGTGGCGCGCGGCTTCGTGCTGAGCTGCCAGAGCTATCCGGTCAGCGACAAGCTGGTGCTGGACTTCGACCAGGAAACCTGAAGAAAACGCGCGCGGCCCCGGTTACGGGGCCGCGCGCCATGAAGAACGCAAACCCGCACGTCAGAAAACAGGCATTACATAGGTAAGTCTCGGCTTATCTCAATCACTGGAGAGACATCGTGTCCACCGACTTCTTCGAACGCCACCAGGCCGTGCTGGAGCAGGCCCAGCGCGCCGCCGCCGAGCGCGGCTACTGGAGCCCCCACGCCGAATCGCCCAGCCCGCGCCATTACGGCGAAGGCGCCGCCGAGGCGGCGGCCTCCGCCTTCGAGGCGCTGCGCGGCAAGCCGTTCCCCATCGACCTGCCGCTGGCCGAGGGCAGTGCGGGGGGCGAGGTCTCGCCCTTCGGCTTCGCGCTGGGCATCACCTACCCGCGCGTCAAGCCCGACGCGCTGATCGCCGCGGCGGCCAAGGCGCAGGCTGCATGGCGCCGCGCCGGCCCGCGCGCCTGGGTGGGCGTGGCGCTGGAGATCCTGCACCGGCTGAACGCGCGCAGCTTCGAGATCGCCAATGCCGTGCAGCACACCACCGGCCAGGGCTTCATGATGGCCTTCCAGGCCGGCGGCCCGCACGCCCAGGACCGCGGCCTGGAAGCCGTGGCCTATGCCTGGCAGGAAATGTCGCGCATCCCGGCCAAGTCGCTGTGGGAAAAGCCGCAGGGCAAGAACGAGCCCATCCGCATGGAAAAGCGCTTCACCGTGACCCCGCGCGGCGTGGCCCTGGTGATCGGCTGTTCCACGTTCCCCACCTGGAACGGCTATCCCGGCCTGTTCGCCAGCCTGGCCACGGGCAATACGGTGATCGTCAAGCCGCACCCCGGCGCCATCCTGCCCCTGGCGATCACGGTGCAGATCGCCCGCGAGGTGCTGGCCGAGGCCGGGTTCGACCCGGACGTCGTGCAACTGGCCGCCCACGAAGCCAGCGACGACACCGCCCAGGACCTGGCGCTGCGCCCCGAGGTCAAGATCATCGACTTCACCGGCAGCACGCACAACGGCAATTGGCTGGAAACCAACGCCCGCCAGGCCCTGGTCTATACCGAGAAGGCCGGCGTCAACCAGGTCATCATCGACTCGGTCGACGACTTCAAGGGCGTGGCGCGCAACCTGGCGTTCTCGCTGGCCCTGTACTCGGGCCAGATGTGCACGGCACCGCAGAACATCTACGTGCCGCGCGGCGGCATCCGCACGGCCGCGGGCACGATGAGCTTCGACGAAGTGGCCGCCGCCCTGGGCGCGGCGCTCGACAAGCTCTCGGCCGACCCGGCCAAGTCGGTCGAGCTGACCGGCGCCATCCAGAACGAGGCCACCGCGGCCCGCATCGACAAGGCGCGCGGCCTGGGTCTGCCGGTCGTGGCCGACAGCCGTACGTTGGAACACCCGCAGTTTCCGCAGGCCCGCGTGCGCACGCCGCTGCTTTTGCGCGCCGAAGCGGGCAACGAGGCGCTGGCCCAGGAATGGTTCGGCCCCATCGCCTTCGTCGTGGCTACCGACTCCACCGAACACAGCATCGCGCTGGCGCGCGAGAGCGTGAAGCAGCACGGTGCGCTGAGCCTGTCGGCCTACACCACCGACGACAAGGTCGCGGCCCGGATACAGGAAGCCGCCGAGGAAGCCGGCGTGGCGCTCTCGCTCAACCTGACCGGCGCCGTGTTCGTCAACCAGACGGCGGCCTTCAGCGATTTCCACGGCACCGGCGCCAACCCGGCCGCCAACGCGGCGCTGTCGGACTCGGCTTTCGTCGCCAATCGTTTCCGCGTCGTGCAGACGCGCTGGCACGTGTGAGGCAAGCATGGCCTATCAAAATATTCTTTTCGATCTGAGCGGCGGCATCGCGCGGCTCACCCTCAACCGTCCGGACAAGCTCAACAGCTTCACGGCGGCGATGCACGGCGAGGTGGCCGACGCGCTCGGCCGCGTCGAAGCCGAGGGCGCCCGCGTGCTGGTGATCACCGGCGCGGGCCGCGGCTTCTGCGCCGGGCAGGACCTGAGCGAGCGCAAGCCGTCCAATGCGCCCATCGACCTGGGCGAGACCGTCGGCACCTGGTACAACCCGCTGGTCAAGCGCCTGCATGCGCTGCCCATGCCGGTGGTGGTGGGCGTCAACGGCGTGGCCGCCGGCGCCGGGGCCAACCTGGCCTTCGCCGGCGACATCGTCATCGCCAAGGAATCGGCCAGCTTCATCGAGTCGTTCTCCAAGCTGGGGCTGATTCCCGACACGGGCGGCACCTACGCGCTGCCGCGCCTGGTGGGCCGCGCCCGCGCCCTGGGCCTGGCCCTGCTGGGCGACAAGCTGCCGGCCAGGCTGGCGCAGGAGTGGGGCCTGATCTGGCAATGCGTGCCCGACGACCAGTTCGACGCCGAGCTCGACCGGCTGGCGCGGCATTTCGCGCAGGCGCCCACCAAGGGGCTGGCCTATACCAAGCGGGCGCTGCAGGCCAGCCTGGGCAATGACCTGGCCGCGCAGCTGGATCTGGAGCGCGACCTGATGCGCGAACTGGGACTAAGCAAGGATTACGCCGAAGGCGTGGCGGCTTTCCTCGAAAAGCGCGCGCCGCAATTCAAGGGGGAATGATGGACAGTTCCACCCCGAACGATAGGGTTCCGACCGATCCGCAGGCCCTGGCGCAGGCCGTGGCCGACGGCATGTATGCCAAGGACCCTGCCACGCAGGCGCTGGGCATGCGCATCGTGGCCGTCGCGCCGGGCTACGCCAAGCTGTCGATGACGGTGCGCGGCGACATGCTCAACGGCCACCGGACCTGCCACGGCGGCTTCATCTTCACCCTGGCCGACAGCACCTTCGCGTTCTCGTGCAACTCGCGCAACGTGGCCACGGTGGCCTCGGGCTGCACCATCGACTACCTGGCGCCGGCCTATGAGGGCGACGTGCTCGCCGCCGAAGGGCAGGAGCGGTCGCTGGCGGGCCGCACGGGCGTCTACGACATCACCGTCACCAACCAGGAGGGCCGCACCATCGCCATCTTCCGCGGCCGCTCGTACCGGATCAAGGGCCAGGTCATCGGCCAGGCCCAAGGAGACATGCAATGAACACAATAAGCAAGCCCGGCCTGGACCCCATCGAGCACGCCAGCCGCGACGAGATAGAGACCCTGCAGCTGCAGCGCCTCAAATGGACGCTGGCCCACGCCTACGCCAACGTGCCGCATTACAAAAAGGCCTTCGACGCGGCCGGCGTGCATCCGGACGACCTCAAGCAGCTGTCGGACATCGCCAAGTTCCCTTTCACCGCCAAGAAAGACCTGCGCGACAACTACCCCTTCGGCATGTTCGCCGTGCCGCGCGAGCAGGTGTCGCGGGTGCACGCTTCGAGCGGCACCACCGGCAAGCCCACGGTGGTCGGGTATACCAAGCAGGACCTGGACAACTGGGCCAACCTGGTGGCGCGTTCGATCCGCGCGGCCGGCGGCAAGCCCGGCGACATCGTGCACGTGGCCTACGGCTACGGCCTGTTCACTGGCGGCCTGGGCGCGCACTACGGCGCCGAACGGCTGGGCTGCACGGTCATCCCCATGTCCGGCGGGCAGACCGAAAAGCAGGTGCAGCTGATCCGCGACTTCGGGCCCAACATCATCATGGTCACGCCTTCCTACTTCTGCAATATCCTGGAAGAGCAGCGGCGCCAGGGCATCGACCCGCGCGAGACTTCGCTGCGCATCGGCATCTTCGGCGCCGAGCCCTGGACGGGCCAGATGCGCAAGGACATCGAAACCGAGGCCGGCATCGACGCGGTCGACATCTACGGCCTGTCCGAAGTGATGGGACCGGGCGTGGCCAGCGAATGCGTCGAGACCAAGGACGGCCCGGTGATCTGGGAAGACCACTTCTACGCCGAGATCATCAACCCCGCCACCGGCGAGCCG
>DASWPO010000306.1:0-4721 GCA_036404015.1 Bordetella sp.
GGCCCTTCGGGCTGCCCGCCGCTCAAAGCGCCGTGGCCCCTGGGTCCGCCCTCGCAATGCTCAAGTCAGTTCAATTCAGCGTAGCACGCTCGAATGCGTCGATGATGGGCTGCAGCCGGGCGCGGCGGGTTTTCAGCGCGGCCTGGTTGACGATCAGGCGCGAGGAGATCGGCATGATGTCTTCCACGGCCACCAGGTCGTTGGCGCGCAGGGTGTTGCCGGTGGAGACCAGGTCGACGATGCAGTCGGCCAGGCCGACGAGCGGGGCGAGTTCCATCGAGCCGTACAGCTTGATGATATCCGCATACACGCCCTTGCTGGCAAAATGCTCGCGGGCCGCGCGCGGATACTTGGTGGCGACGCGCAGGCGCGCGCCCTGGTGCACGGCGGCTTCGTAGTCGAAGCCCTGGCGCACGGCCACGCACAGGCGGCAGCGCGCGATGTCCAGGTCGATGGGCTGGTAGAGCCGGCCGGGCTGGTCCTCGGCGTGCTCGATCAGCACGTCCTTGCCGGCGATGCCCAGGTCGGCCGCGCCGTATTGCACGTAGGTGGGCACGTCGGTGGTGCGCACGATGATCAGGCGCAGGCCCGGGTCGCTGGTGGGCAGGATGAGCTTGCGGGAGTCTTCCGGGCTTTCCGGCACGGAAATGCCGGCCTCGGCCAGCAGCGGCAGGGTGTCGTCGAAGATGCGGCCCTTGGACAGGGCGAGCGTGATGGGCGTCCTCTTGGCGCTCTGCGCCGTCCCCCCGGGGGGGATCTCCAGCGGGCTCGAGGTCGTGCTCATGCGGATTTTCCCGTAATGCGCTCGATCTGGGCGCCCAGGGCGCCCAGCTTGCGTTCTATGCGGTCATAGCCGCGGTCCAGGTGGTAGACGCGGTCGACCACGGTCTCGCCCTCGGCCACCAGCCCGGCGATGATCAGGCCGGCCGAGGCGCGCAGGTCGGTGGCCATGACCGCGGCGCCCGACAGGCGGGCCACGCCGCGCACCACGGCGGTGTGGCCGTCGATGTCGATGTCGGCGCCCATGCGGCGCAGTTCCTGCACGTGCATGTAGCGGTTCTCGAAGATGGTCTCGACGATGACCGAGGTGCCTTCGGCGACGGCGTCCAGCGCCATGAGCTGGGCCTGCATGTCGGTGGCGAAGCCGGGGTATTCGTGGGTGCGGGCGCCCACGGCGCGCGGGCGGCCCGAGATGGCGCCGCGGATCCAGCCGGGGCCGGTCTCGATGGTCAGCCCCGCCTCGGCGAGCTTGTCGAGCGTGGCGCCCAGCTGGCCCGCGTCGACATTGCGCAGGGTGATGTCGCCGCCGGCCGCGCCCACGGCGCACAGGAAGGTGCCGGCTTCGATGCGGTCGGGGATGACGCGGTGTTCCGCGCCGTGCAGGCGCTCGACGCCTTCGATGACGATGCGATCGGAACCGTGGCCCTGGATGTGGGCGCCCATCTTGATGAGCAGCTCGGCCAGGTCGACCACCTCGGGCTCGCGCGCGGCGTTCTCCAGCACGGTGCGGCCCTCGGCCAGGACGGCGGCCATGAGCAGGTTCTCGGTGCCGGTGACGGTGACCATGTCGGTGCGGATCGAGGCGCCCTTCAGGCGCTTGGCGCGGGCCACGATGAAGCCGTGCTCGATCTCGATGTCGGCGCCCAGCGCGGCCATGCCCTTGATGTGCTGGTCGACCGGGCGCTGGCCGATGCCGCAGCCGCCGGGGAAACTCACGCGCACTTCGCCGAAGCGCGCCAGCAGCGGGCCCAGCACCAGGATGGAGGCGCGCATGGTCTTGACCAGCTCGTAGGGCGCCTCGAGCTTGTCGACCTTGTCGGCCTGCAGGACGACGGCGTCGCCTTCCTGCTCGGCGCGCACGCCCATCAGGCGCAGCAGCTTGAGCGTGGTGCCGATGTCGTTCAAGGCCGGCACATTGGTCAGGTGCAGCGGGTCGGCCGTGAGCAGGCCGGCGCACAGGATGGGCAGCGCCGCGTTCTTGGCGCCGGAGATGATGACGTCGCCGCGCAGGGCGCGGCCGCCGGTGATGCGGATTTTGTCCATTTCAGCCCTTGGCGTATTCGCCGGGAGTGAGGGTACGCATCGACAATGCGTGGATTTCGGCTTTCATGCGGTCGCCCAGCGCGGTGTAGACGAGCTGGTGGCGGGCGATGGGGCGCATGCCTTCGAAGGCGGCGCTGACGATGACGGCCTCGAAGTGGGAGCCGTCGCCGGTGACGTCGATGTGCTCGCAGGGCAGGCCGGCGACGATGTAGTCGCGCACCTGTTCGGGAGTAGGAAGCATGGACGAATCCTGTGCGGTATCGGTATTAGTGACGGAGCTTGTAGCCGCTGGCCAAGAGTCGCAGCGCGGCCAGCATGAGCACCACGAAGACGCCGGCCACCACGGCCAGGCTGCGCCAGGGCGACACGTCGGCCACGGCGAAAAAGCCGTAGCGAAAGCCGTCGATCGTGTAGAAGAGCGGGTTCCAGTGCGACACGGCCTGCCAGAAGGGCGGCAGGGTATGGATGGAGTAGAACACGCCGGACAGGAAGGTGGCCGGCATGATGAGGAAGTTCTGGAAGGCCGAGAGCTGGTCGAATTTTTCCGACCACAGGCCGGCGATCATGCCCAGCGTGCCCATGATGCCGCAGGACAGCAGGGCGAAGACCAGCACCCACAGCGGCTGCGCCGGCGCGAGCGGCACGAAGTACAAGGCCACCAGCCACACGCACAGGCCCACCGCCAGGGCGCGCGCCACGGCGGCCAGCACATAGGCGCCGAACAGCTCGTAGTGCGACATGGGCGGCAGCAGGATGAACACCAGGTTGCCCGACATGCGGCTCTGGATGAGCGACGAGGACGGGTTGGAGAAGGCGTTCTGCAGCATGCTCATCATCATCAGCCCGGGGATGAGGAAGGCCGTGTAGGGCACGTGGCCGTACATCATCAGCCGGTCCTGGAGCACGTGGGCGAACACCACCAGGTAGAGCAGGGCGGTGATGACGGGGGCGGCGATGGTCTGGAAGGCCACCTTCCAGAAGCGCAGCAGCTCCTTCTTCAACAGCGTGGGAAAGCCCAGGCCGGCCGCCATCTGGGGCCGGATCATGGCGGGCGCGGCGGTCGATGCGATAGGCGCGTTCATGCGGCGACCTCCTGCGTTTCGATGGCGGGCATCTCTTCGCGCATGATGCGCACGAAGGCGTCTTCGAGGTCGGCGCCGCCCACGCGCGCCAGCAGGGCGGCCGTGGTGTCCAGCGCCACCAGCCGGCCGCGCTTGAGCATGGCGATGCGGCCGCACAGTTCCTCGGCTTCTTCGAGGTAGTGGGTGGTGAGCATGATGGTGTGGCCTTCGCGGTTCAGGCGCGAGATGAACTGCCACAGGGTGTGGCGCAGGTCGACGTCGACGCCGGCGGTGGGTTCGTCGAGCACGATGACCGGCGGACGGTGCACCAGGGCCTGGGCCACCAGCACGCGCCGCTTCATGCCGCCCGACAGGGCGCGCATATTGCTGTCGGCTTTGTCGGACAGGCCCAGGTTGTGGAGGATCTCGTCGATCCAGTCGTCGTTGTTGCGCAGGCCGAAATAGCCGGACTGGTTGCGCAGCGTCTCGCGGACCGTGAAGAAGGGGTCGTAGACCAGCTCCTGCGGCACCACGCCCAGGGCGCGCCGGGCCATCTTGTAGTCGGCCACGACGTCGTAGCCGCACACGCTGGCGCGGCCCCGGGTGGCGCGGGCCAGGCCGGCCAGGATGGAGATCAGCGAGGTCTTGCCCGCGCCGTTGGGGCCCAGCAGGCCGAAGAATTCGCCCGGCTCGATGCGCAGGCTGACGTCGTCCAGGGCCTGGAAGCCCGGGCTGGCGGGCTGGCCGAGCCATTTGCGCCACCCGCGCGAGCGCGGCGGATAGATTTTGGAGATGTGTTCGAGACTGACGGCGGCAGACATATGTTTTTTTGGAAAGCCCGGCCATTGGGCGGGCTGAAAAAGAGCGAATCTCCCATTATATAAGGGCTATCCCGAAGAGCCTCTTACATCTTCGGTCGCAAATTGGCACAGATCGCCTAGGTAGCTGAAATTTAGTCCCTACATTAGCAGGGTTATTTGGCAAGCTCGGTCTATCCACATTTCAACTGCATGAGCTCCCATCCCCTGGATGTCTCGCGCCAGGTCAAGCCCGGCGTGTTCTATGCGCACTACGACCTTGTGTCGAGCACCTCTCGGCAGCACCTGCTCGAGTGGCGCGACATCTGCAGTCACGAGATCGACCTGCTGCTGCCGTCGTTCTCCGAGCTGGCCGAGCGGCAGTTCAACGTGGTCAGCGACCGCTACCAGGTGGGCGACATCGTGTTCGCGGACGCCCGGGCCGGCGGCCAAGTGCTCGAGCGTTCGCTCACCCGCATCTCGCGCGACCGCCTGGAGGGCTTTGTTTTCCATGTGTTCCTGGAAGGCTGCACGCACAGCGTGTCGGTGCGGCCGTCGGGGCAGGGCGCCACGCCGCGCAGCGGCTGCATCTTCGTGCGCGACATGGCCCAGCCGGTGCGCATGCAGCGCACCGACTATCGCTCGCTGACCTTCGCGGTGCCGACCCGCGTGGTGGCCGAAGTCCTGCCCGAGCCCGACATGCTGCACGGCCAGATGCTGAGCGCGGACATGCCGGGGGTCCGCTTGCTCATCAACCACGTGGCGGCGCTGGGCCGCAGCATTCCCAATATGGATGCCGAGGTGGCCGCAAGCGCCATGC
>DASWPO010000307.1:0-4256 GCA_036404015.1 Bordetella sp.
CGGTTGCCTCGTCGCCATCGAAGTCATCCTGCTGTTCGCGGGGGTAGTCTGGCGCTATGGGTTCGACCATCCCCTGGTCTGGACGGACGAGGTCGCGGAGATGCTGTTTCTCTGGCTGGTGAGCCTCGGCGCGGTGGTCGCATTGCGCCGCGCCGAGCACATGCGCATGACCGTAGTGTTGAACCGCCTGGGGCCCCGCACCCAACGCCTGGCCGGCTGCCTCGCGGCCACGCTCGTCGTGGTCGTGGCGCTGGGCCTGCTCGTCCCCGGCCTGGGCTATGCCCAGCAGCAGGCGGCGATCCTGACGCCGGCGTTGCAGCTGCCCGGCTCTTGGGAAACCTACGGACAGCTCGTGGCGCTCGTGCTGCTGCTTTACGTGGCGCTGCGCCAATTGCTGGCCAATGCGAACTGGGCCGAGATCGCGTCCGTGCTGATCTTCAGCGCCGTCGTCTGGTTCGCGCTCGACCGCATCGAGAATGCATTCGACCTCGGCAACGCCGAACTCCTGATCTATTTCATCGGCATGGCCGGCATCTGCATCTTTCTCGGCGTGCCGATCGCCTTCAGCTTCGCGATCTCGACCTTCGCCTACATCCATTTCACCAGCACGATTCCGCTCTCGGTCATCATCAGCCAGATGGATCAAGGCATGTCCTCCATCGAGCTGCTGGCCGTGCCGATGTTCGTCGTGCTCGGCCTGCTGCTGGAGATGACCGGCATCGCCCGCGCCATGATCCATTTCCTCGCCTCCCTGGTCGGCCACCGGCGCGGCGGGCTGAACTACGTGCTGATCGCGGCCATGTACCTGATCTCGGGCATCTCGGGCTCCAAGGCCGCCGATCAGGCGGCCGTCGCGCCGATACTGCTGCCGGAGATGCGCCGGCGCGGCGTGCCGCCGGGCGAGCTCGCGGCGCTGCTGGCCTCGTCGGCCGCCATGTCGGAGACGATTCCGCCCAGCCTCGTGCTCATCATCGTCGGCTCCGTCACCGGCGTTTCGATCGCCGCGCTATTTACCGGCGGCCTGCTGCCGGCGGCCCTGGCCGCCGCCGGGCTGGTGCTGCTCGTGTTCTTCCGCACCCGCAAGGACCATCCCAAGGGCGAACAAGCCGGCGCGCGCGAAGTCGGCCGGCTGTTCGTGATATCGCTGCCGGCGCTCATCCTGCCGTTCCTCATCCGCTACGTCGTGCTGGCGGGCATCACGACGGCGACGGAAGTCGCGACGGTCGGCGTCGTCTATTCGGTTCTGGTCGGCCTCTTCGTCTATCGCTGCTTCGACTGGCGCCGCCTGTTCCCGATCCTGGTGGAGACGGCGACCTTGTCGGGGGCCATCCTGTTCATCATCGGCTCGGCGAGCGCCATGGCGTGGGCGCTGACCCAGGCCGGTTTCGCGCAGTCCTTGGCCGCCATGATGACCAGCCTGCCCGGCGGGCGCGCCGGCTTTCTCGCCATCTCGGTGGTGCTGTTCATTGTGCTTGGCAGCGTGCTGGAAGGGCTGCCGGCCATGGTGCTGTTCGGCCCGCTCCTGTTTCCGGTGGCCCAGCAGATCGGCATCCATCAGGTGCAGTACGGCATCGTCGCCATCCTGGCCATGGGCATCGGCCTGTTCTCGCCGCCCTTCGGCGTGGGTTTCTACCAGACCTGCCTGATCAGCAAGGTGTCGAGCGACGAGGCCTTCGGCCGGATCTGGCCCTATCTGGCCGTTCTGGTCGTGGCACTGATCATCGTCGCCTGCGTACCTTGGCTGTCGATCGGCTTCCTCGGTTGATCGGATCCGGTCGCGCATGCGGAATATGGCCAGCGCCTCCCCGTTCCGTGTGCAATTCCGCATGCGCGTCTACCGCGGCGGCGACATCGCCATCGGGCCGGGCAAGATCGCCCTGCTCGAAGCCATCGAACAGACGCGCTCCATCAGCGCGGCGGCCCGCAAACTGGGCATGTCCTACCGCCGCGCCTGGCTGCTGGTCGATGAACTCAACCGCTCGCTGCGCGAACCCGCCGTGGCGACCGCCGTCGGCGGCGCGCACGGCGGCGGCTCGTCCGTCACGCCGACCGGGCTGGCGCTGATCCAGCATTACCGCGCCATCGAAACCGCGGCCGAATCCGCCGCGGCCGGCGAGATCCGGGCCCTCAAGCGCCTGCTGGCGCCCTAGCGCCCTCCGGGCCTGTCAGCAAACTGCCTGCCGTCTTACGCTATATTTCAGCGGATATGACGAAGCTGATCGCCGATTTCGACTGGTTCCCCCTGGTGCTGTCGCTGAAGGTCGCGGCCCTGGCCACCGTGCTGGCCCTGGTCGTCGGGGTAGCCCTGGGCTGGCTGTTTGTGCGCCGGCCCTTTCCCGGCAGCGCCTTGCTGCAGACGCTGTGCATGCTGCCGCTGGTGCTGCCGCCCACGGTGGTCGGCTACGGCATCCTGGTGGCCGCCGGCCGCTACAGCCCGCTGGGCCAGTGGCTGCGCGATCACTTCGACTACTCGCTCATCTTCAATTGGCACGGCGCCGTGGTGGCCTCCGCCGTCGTGGCCCTGCCCCTGGTGCTGGAATCCGCCAGCGCCGCCTTCACCGGCATCGACCCGTCGCTGGAGGCGGCCGCCCGCACCCTGGGCGCCCGCCCCTGGTCGGTATTCCGGCGCGTGACCCTGCCACTGGCCTGGCCCGGCATCCTGGCCGGCACGCTGCTGGCCTACGCGCGCGCCATGGGCGAATTCGGCGCCTCGCTGATGGTGGCCGGGTCCATTCCGCACCAGACCCAGACGCTGCCCATGGCCATCTACGACGCCATGCAGGCCGGCCAGGACAGCCAGGCCCTGCTGCTGGTGCTGGTGACCTCGGTCATTTCGATAGGCGTACTCACCGTTTCCAAGCGTTTTTTCTCCCTGAACCACTAACCTTGCGACCTCTGCCATGACTACCCCTACCCGCCCCCTGATCCGCCTGCGCCACCTCGGCCTCGCCCTGCTCCTGGCCTGCGGCGCCGCCCATGCCGAAGACCTCACCGTCTCGGCCGCCGCCAGCCTCACCAATGCCTATACCGATCTCGGCAAACAGTTCGAGGCGCAGGTGCCCGGCGCCACCGTGAAGCTGAACTTCGCCGCCTCGGGCGTGCTGCTGCAGCAGATGTCGCAGGGCGCCCCGGTGGACGTCTTCGCCAGCGCCGACGAGGCCACCATGGACAAGGCTGTGTCGCAAAAGCTGATCGACACGGCCACCCGCCGCGATTTCGCCACCAACAGCCTGGTGCTCATCACCCCGACCCAGGGCGGCCCGGCCATCGCCTCGGCGCAGGATCTCGCCGGCCAGGCCGTCAAGCGCATCGCCATCGGCAAGCCGGCCACCGTGCCGGTCGGCAGCTACACGCAGCAGTCGCTGCAGGCCGCCCAGCTCTGGACCGCGCTCGAACCCAAGGTCATCCAGGCCGACAGCGTGCGCCAGGTGCTCGACTACGTGAGCCGCGGCGAAGTCGACGCGGGCTTCGTCTACCGCACCGACGCGGCCATCATGCCCGACAAGGTCAAGGTCGCCGCCACCGTGCCGACCGCCCAGCCCGTGTCGTATCCGGTGGCCGTGCTGGCCGACAGCAAGCACAAGGCGCTGGCCGGCAAGTTCGTGGACTTTCTTGCCACGCCCGCGGCCCGCGCCGTGCTGGATCGCTACGGATTCGGCAAGCCGTAATCCCGGACAGGGACATGGCTGGCGCATGGACATAGAATAGAAGCGGAAGCGTGCGCGCGCGAACCGCGCGCACGACTCGCCGCGGGAGACAACCATGAAACAAGTCATCGCCTGCATCGACGGCATTGCCCGCTCGCCGGGCATCTGCGACTACGCCATCTGGGCAGCCAATCGGCTCGACACCGACCTGGACTTTCTGCACGTCACGGAACAAACGCCCGACTACCTGCCCGTTGCCGAACTCACCGGCAATGTCTGGCTCAGCACGCAGGAATCGCTGCTGCACGAGCTGGCCGACCTCGACCGACAGCGCAACGACCTGCTGCTGGAGCAGGGCCGCCAGTCCCTGCAGGCGGCCGTGGAGCGGGCGCGCAGCCAGGGCGCCACGCGCATCGACGCCAAGCAGCGCCAGGGCAATCTGCTCGACATCCTGCTCGAACTCGAGCCCGACACGCGGCTTTTCGTGCTGGGCCACCACGAGCAGCCCATCAAGGCTTCGCGGCTGCTGCCCCCCGATCATCGGCTGGAATTCGTGGTGCGCGGGCTGCACCGCCCGATCATGGTGGCCAGTCCGTTCTTCAGGGAACC
>DASWPO010000308.1:0-2107 GCA_036404015.1 Bordetella sp.
GGGCCGAGGGCGCCTGCATGCGCCCGAGCCCGGCACAGCGAAGCCCCGGGCGTAGGGCCGCCTCGGCCAGGACGGCCGCAAGAACGGCATCAGGCCGCAAGAACAGCGTCAGCCCACAAGCCCCGCATCAAGCCGCAAACCTCTCCCCATACCGCTTCTCGGGAAACCCCACGGTCACTTCGCCATCGGCCGTGAGCGTAACCGGCCGGCGCACCAGGGCCGGATATTCGGCAATGAGCCTGGTCCATTGGGCATCGGTGGCGGCAGCGCGGCGCTCCTCGGGCAGCGCGCGCCAGGTCATGGAGGTGCGGTTGACCAGTTTTTCCCAACCGCCGACCTTGCCGGCCCACTCCTTGAGCGTGGCCGCGGGAACCGGGTTGTCGCGGTAATCGATGAACTCGTGCTTGACGCCGTGCGCGTCGAGCCAGTCGCGCGCCTTGATGCAGGTGCTGCACTTGGTCAGGCCATAGAGCGTGATTTTCATGTTTTTTCCTTGCGCCATTGCAGGCGATTGGCCACGACCACGAAGAGGCCGACGGCCAGGATGAACAGCGTGGCCAGGGCATTGACCTCGGGCTTGAGGCCCAGGCGCACGCGCGAGAAGACTTCCATGGGCAGCGTGGACGCGCCCGGCCCCGACAGGAAGGAGGCGATCACCACATCGTCCAGCGACAGGGTGAAGGACAAGAGCCAGGCCGACACCAGCGAGGGCACGATGAGCGGCAGGGTGATGGTGAAGAACACCTTAAGCGGCGACGCCCCCAGGTCGAGCGCGGCCTCTTCGAGCGAGCGGTCGAGGTCGCGCACGCGCGCCTGGATGATCACCGCCACATAGGCCATGCACAGGGTGACGTGGCCCACCCAGATGGTGAAGCTGCCGTTTTCCTCGGGCCAGCCCAGGAGGCCGCGCATCTCGACGAACATGAGCAGGAGCGAAATGCCCAGCACCACCTCGGGAATGACCAGCGGCGCGCTCAGCATGCCCACGTACAGGGCGAAGCCGCGAAAGCGCCCCATGCGCGCCAGCACATAGCCCGCCCAGGTGCCGATGAGGGTCGCCGCCGTGGCCGTGAGCAGCGCGATCTTGAAAGACAGCAGCGCGGCCGACAGCAGCGCGTCGTCATGCGTCAAGGCGGCGTACCAGCGCAGCGAGAAGCCGCTCCATGACGTCAGCACCGCCGAATCGTTGAACGAAAACACCACCAGGCAGGCGATGGGCACGTACAAAAAGCCGTAGCCCAGCGTCAGGGCCAGCGCGCGCAGGAACGGGTTGGGCCCAGTCATCGCCCGGCTCCCTTTGCCTGCTCCCTGTCCTGATTGCGCGCCTGGCTGTACTGGAACAGGGCCAGCGGCACCAGCAGCACCACCACCATGACGCAGGTCACGGCCGAGGCCATCGGCCAGTCGGCGTTGTTGAAGAACTCGTTCCACATCACGCGGCCCATCATCAGCGTGTTGGCGCCGCCCAGCATTTCGGGGATGACGTACTCGCCCACGCAGGGGATGAACACCAGCATGGCGCCCGAGACCACGCCCGGCATGGACAGGGGCAGCGTGATGCGCCAGAAGGCGCTCCAGGGCCGGGCGCCCAGGTCGTAGGCAGCCTCGAGCAGGCGCAGGTCCGTCTTGACCAGGTTGGCGTAGAGCGGCAGGACGAAGAAGGGCAGGTACGCATAGACCATGCCGATATACACGGCCAGATCGGTGCGGTAGATCTCGAGCGGCGCGGCGGTCAGGCCCAGCGCCATCAGCAGCTTGTTGAGCAGGCCGTCGTTGCGCAGGATGCCTACCCACGCGTAGACGCGCAGCAGCAGCGAAGTCCAGAACGGCAGGATCACGCCCAGCAGCAGCAGGTTGCGGGTGGCCGGCGCCGACCGGGCGATGTAATACGCCATGGGATAGCCGATCAACACGCACACCAGCGTGCTGATGGCGGCGATCTTCACCGAACTCAGGTAGGTGGCGAAATACAGGCTGTCCGTGAACAGCAGCGCGTAGCCGCGCAGGTGCAGGCTGAACTGCAGGGCCTGGTCCTTGTACTCCACCAGCGACGTATAGGGCGGGATGCCGAACTGCAGGTCGGCGAAGCTGATCTTCAGGACCAGCA
>DASWPO010000309.1:0-10054 GCA_036404015.1 Bordetella sp.
CCCGGCGCATGGCGCAAGGCGGCGTGCAGGCCGTCGCGCGAGGTCTTGAGCACGTGCCCCGGGCGGTTGAGCACCGGCGTATGCCACCGGCTCAACGGGCCGACCAGGCCTTGCAGCAGCTCGCGGTTGCCGGTGGTCTCGCCCACGGCCACCATGACCAGGTCGTGCGCCGGCAAGGTCTTGGGCGCCGGCACGCCCGGCCCCAGGTACAACAGGCACAGATCGATACTGGCGTTGGCGATCAGGAATTCCAGCGGCGTGTTGGCCATCAAGTCGCCGCCGCTCACCAAGGCCAGCAGCGTCATGGTGGCGGGCTGCCGGCGCGCCGGCATGTAATAGAGCTGCTGCGCCTGCAGGGCGTAGCCCTGCATGGCGAGCGCCTGCTCGCGCTGGCCGTTGAGCAGCAGCACCATCGACAGGTCGAGCATGGCGTGCGCATCGTCGGGGTCGCGTTCGAGGCGGGCGACGAGCTCGCGCTGCAATGCCCCCAGGTCTTTTTTCTGGAAAGCGCGCGTGATGAGTTCGGCCTTGCCGATCAGGGGCGGCCGAACCGGCAGGGCGTCGGATACGGCAGTCATGGAGCGAGCAAAGACGGGGAGGCGACGGCGGGTTCATCGACCAGCCCGATGATGCTGGCCATGCGATAGCCGATGCAGAGCACGGCATCGACCATCCGGTCGACGTCGGCCACGCTGGTGCGATGGTTGACGATGGCCGCGCGGATGGCCAGATGGCCGCCGACCTTGGTGGTGGACGGCGCGGCAATGCCGGACTCATGCAGGGCCACCGCGATGGCCGCGTTGATGCGGTCGGCCTGCGCATGGCGAAAGCGGAAGCACACGATGTTCAGGTCCACGGGCGCCAGCAGCTCGAGCGCCGGTTCGACCTGCACGCGCGTGGCCAGGTGGCGCGCCACCCGGCAGCTATTGGCCATGGCGGCGCCCAGCTTGTCGGCGCCGTACACCTGCAGGGTGAACCAGGTTTTCAGGGCGCGGAAACTACGCGACAGGTCCGGCCCGAAGTCGCAAGGCCAGGGCGATCCGCCGGCCAGGCCGCGCGTTTCGCGCTGCAGATAGGCGGCGTTGGCGGCAAAGGTGTCCTGGTGCATCTGCCCGTCGCGCACCAGCACGAAGCCGGCGTCGTAAGGCACCTGCCCCCATTTGTGGAAGTCGAAGCCGATGGAATCGGCATGTTCGATGCCCGCCAGCTTGGGGGCCAGCTCGGGCGACAGCATGGCCAGCGCGCCGAAGGCGCCGTCCACATGGAACCACACCCCTTCCCGCCTGGCGATGTCGGCCAGTTCAAGCAAGGGGTCGATGGCGCCGACGTCCACGGTGCCGGCGGTGCCGGCGATGAAAAAAGGCGTGTAGCCCGCCTGCCTGTCGGCGGCGATGGCGGCCCGCAGGGCCTGGGGCTGCATGCGGAAATCGGCGTCGACCGGAACCAGGCGCAAGGCATCGGTGCCGATGCCGGAGAGGTCCATGGCCTGCGCGATGCAGCCGTGCGCGCTGGCCGAGGTGTAAGCCGCCAGGCGCGCCGCTTGCGCAGCCAGGCCGCGCTTGCGCACCTGGGCGCCCAGCACCGCGCGGCGCGCCACCAGCACGCCGACCAGGTTGGCCATGGAGGTGCCCGTGACGAACAGGCCGCTGGCCGTCTCGGGAAAACCGAAGAGTTCGCACATCCAGCGCGTGATCTGGCGCTCGACCTCGACCGGCATCTGGTTGCGGCCGCCCACATTGGCATTGAGCCCGGCGGCCAGGGTTTCGGCCAACATGCCCACGGCCGTGCCGCCGCCATGCACCCAGCCCATGAAGCCGGGGTGCGCATTGCCCGCCGTGTACGGCAGGACGTCGCGCATGAAGCGGCCGTGCACCTCGCCCAGGTCGGAAGCCTCGCGCGGCAGCGTTTCGGAAAAGCGCTGCCGCACGGCGTCGGGCGCGGGCTGCCACACGGGACGCTCGCGCAGGCCGGCCAGGTAGTCGAACATATCGTCGAGCATCTGGTGGCCCTGGCGTCGCCAGTCCGCCCAATCGGCGGGATCCAGGGAGGGGGACAGATCGTCCGGCGACGAAACGGCGCCGGCCGCGTTTCCTTTCATGGGGTGTTCCATGGGGCGTTCCTTGCTGCGCGCTCCTCGGGCAGCCTGGTGGGAATCTTGCCACCCGCCCCCGCCGGCAAATGCGATGAACGCGAGCCCACATGGGGGTCATTTCGGAGGTTTGCCGCCAGGGACCGTCGCGGCGCGGTTTGCCCATATATTAGGGACGTATCTTAAGGCGCACGGCAGCCGACTACAATTCGGCCCATGAACGAGCATTCCCCCGATCAAGCCCGGCCGCCGGCCGCATTGTCCGACGACGTGCGGGCGGCGCTGGCCCAAGCCGGCCACGCGCCCGCCAGCCCGGGCGCCACGCATATCCGCAGTTTCGTGCATCGCCGCGGGCACATTACCCAGGGCCAGCGCGACGCGCTGGAACACCTGCTGGACAAATGGTCCGTCTCCTATGCGCCGCGCCTGCTCGACGCAAGCGCCGCCTTCGGCCGCCAGGCGCCGCTGATCCTGGAGATCGGCTTCGGCATGGGCGAGACCACCGAAAAAATCGCCCTGGCCCGTCCCGGGGACAATTTCCTGGGCGTGGAGGTCTTCAACGCCGGCGTGGGGTCTCTCCTGCGCCGCATCGAGGAGTCGTCCATCCCCAACCTGCGCATCGTCCAGCACGACGCCGTGGAAGTGGTGCGCGACATGATCGCCCCGGATTCGCTGGCCGGCGTGCATGTGTATTTTCCCGACCCCTGGCCCAAGAAGCGCCACCACAAGCGCCGCCTGATCCAGCCGCCTTTCGTGTCGCTCCTGGCCAGCCGGATTGCCCCCGGCGGCTACCTGCACTGCGCCACCGACTGGCAGGAATACGCCGCGCAGATGCTGGCGGTGCTGGGCGCCGAACCCAGCCTGCGCAACACCGCGGCCGACTACGCGCAGCGCCCCGACTACCGCCCGCAGACCAAGTTCGAGACCCGCGGCCTGCGCCTGGGCCACGGGGTATGGGACCTGATCTTCCAGCGCGTCTGACCGCGCGGCATGACGCAATCAAGCAAGCTTCGAGGAAACCGCATGCTGTACCCGCCGATCGAACCCTACCGCCAGGGCATGATGGACACCGGCGACGGCCACCAGATCTACTGGGAACTGTGCGGCAACCCGGCGGGCAAGCCCGCGGTGTTCCTGCATGGCGGCCCCGGCAGCGGCAGTTCCCCGGTGCATAGGCAGCTGTTCAATCCCAGGCTGTACAACGTGCTGCTGTTCGACCAGCGCGGCTGCGGCCGCTCGCTGCCGCATGCCAGCCTGGACAACAACACCACCTGGCACCTGACGGCCGACATCGAGCGCCTGCGCACCGAGGTCATGGGCGCGGACAGGTGGCTGGCGTTCGGCGGCTCCTGGGGCTCGACCCTGGCGCTGGCCTATGCGCAGCAACACCCCGAACACGTCAGCGAGCTGATCGTGCGCGGCATCTTCGGCCTGCGCCGCGCGGAGCTGCTGTGGTTCTACCAGGAAGGCGCCTCGTGGCTCTTCCCCGACCACTGGGAAGACTACCTCGCGCCGATTCCGCCCGAGGAACGCGGCGACATGATCGCGGCCTATCACAAGCGGCTCACCAGCGACAATCCGGTCGAGCAGCTGCGCGCGGCCAAGGCCTGGAGCCGCTGGGAAGACAACACCATCACCCTGCTGCCCAACGCCCGGCACCAGCAGAGCCACGCGGCCGACCGGGCCGCGCTGGCCTTCGCCCGCATCGAGAACCATTATTTCGTGCACGACGGTTTCATGGAAACCGACGGCCAGCTGCTGCGCGACGCCTACAAGCTGCACGATATTCCCGGCACCATCGTCCAGGGCCGCTACGATGCCTGCACGCCGGCCCGCACGGCCTGGGACTTGCACAAGGCCTGGCCGCAGGCCGTCTTCCACCTCGTGCCCGATGCCGGCCATGCCTTCGACGAGCCGGGCATCCTGGCGCGCCTGATCGAAGCCACCGACACCTACGCGAGCACCTGATGCAGATCACCCTCAATGGCGCCCCGCGCGAACTGCCCCCGGGCCTGGCCGTGACCGGCCTGCTCGACACGCTGGGCTACACGGGCAAGCGCGTCGCCGTGGAACGCAACGGCGAGATCGTGCCCAAGAGCCGGCACGCGGACACCGCCTTGCAGGACGGCGACCAGATCGAGATCGTGGTGGCCGTCGGCGGCGGCTGACCCGGCCACGCGACCGACGCGACAAGGAACCCACATGATCGATACCGTCCTCACCCCCAAGGCCCCCGCGCCCGGCGGCCACTACAGCCAGGCCGTCGCCGCCAACGGCTTCGTGTTCGTGGCGGGGCAGTTGCCCTTCACGGTGGACCCGCCCGGGCAGATCCCAGCAGGCATCGAGGCGCAGACCCGCCAGGCGCTGGAGAACGTGCGCCAGGTGCTGGAAGCGGCCGGCTCGGGCCTGGACCGCCTGGTCAGCGTCACGGTGTTCGTGACCGACATGGCCGACTGGCCCGAGGTCAACCGCGTGTACGCCGACGTGCTGGGCGCGCATCGCCCCGCGCGGGCCGTGGCGGTATCGCCGCAACTGCACCACGGCTGCCTGGTGGAGATCCTGGCCACGGCGCTGGCCGGCCGGTAAACCGGGAACGCCATGCTCGCGCTGGATCGACGCACCGCCATCGCCCTGCTGGCCGCAGGCGTGTTCTTCATGGAGAACCTGGACGCCACCATCATCACCACGGCCCTGCCGGCCATGGCGAAGGAATTCGGCGTTCTGCCCGCCCAGCTGTCGGTCGGCGTGTCGGCCTACCTGGTCGCGCTGACCATGTTCATCCCGGCCAGCGGCTGGGCGGCCGACCGCTACGGCGCCCGCCGCGTGTTCCCGGTGGCCATCATCGTCTTCACCCTGGCCTCGCTGCTGTGCGCGGCCAGCGGCAGCCTGCTCGGCTTTACCCTGGCGCGCATCCTGCAGGGCCTGGGCGGAGCCATGATGGTGCCGGTGGGGCGCCTGGCCGTGCTGCGCAATACGCCCAAGGAAGGCATCGTGCGGGCCCTCGCCATCCTGACCTGGCCGGGACTGGTCGCCCCCATCCTGGGGCCGCCGGTGGGCGGCTGGATCAGCATGTACTGGAGCTGGCACTGGATCTTCCTGATCAACCTGCCCCTGGGTCTCGTCGCGCTGTTCGCCGCCTGGGTGCTGATCCGCGACGACGAGGAACGCAGCAACCGCTTCGACCTGCCGGGATTCGTCTTGAGCGGCCTGGGTTTCGCCTTCTTCATGAGCGGCATCGAACTGGCCAGCCGTGCCGACCTGCCCTCCGCGCCCGCGGTCGTGACGCTGGCGGCCGGGCTCGTCCTGCTGGGGGTTTCGGCCTGGCACCTGCGACGCGTCGACCATCCCCTGTTCGGCCTGGCGCCACTGGCGATCCAGACTTTCCGCGTCACCGCGGTGGGCGGCTCGCTGTTTCGCACCGCGATCGGCAGCGCGCCTTTCCTGCTGCCGCTGATGTTCCAGCTGGGCTTCGGCTACAGCGCGGTGGAGTCGGGCATCCTGCTGCTGTGGCTGTTCGCCGGCAACCTGTGCATCAAGCCCGCCACCACGGCCATCATGCACCGCTTCGGTTTCCGCACCGTGCTGGTGGTCAACGGCCTGCTGGTGGCCGCGGGCTTCGCCGGCTTTGCCCTGCTGCAGGCCGACACGCCCCGCGCGGTGACGATCGCGCTGCTCTTTTTCAGCGGCGTGACCCGCTCGATGCAGTTCACCGCGCTCAACACCATCGGTTTCTCGGACGTGCCGCCGCCGCAGATGCGCGACGCCACCACGCTGTTCTCGGTGCTGCAGCAGATGAACGCCGGCATGGGCATCGCCGTGGGCGCGCTGGCCCTGTCGGCGGCCGAACGCCTGCGCGACACGGCGGCCGGCATGGTGGGCACGGGGGATTTCCAGCTGGCCTTCTGGCTGCTGGCGGCGCTGGCGCTGGCCGCGGTCGTCGACTGCCTGATGCTGCCGCGCGACGCGGGCCAGCGCGTGCTGGCGCCGCGCTGATCAGCGCCCGAAGCGGCCCGCGCCCTTCATGGCGCCCATGGCGCGCATCATCTTGCCCATGCCGCCCTTCTTCATCATCTTCATCATGCCCTGCATCTGCTCGAACTGATTGAGCATCTTGTTGACTTCCTGCACGGGCACGCCGGCCCCCGCCGCGATGCGGCGCTTGCGCGCGGCCTTGATGAGTTCGGGCTTGGAGCGCTCGGCCGGCGTCATGGAATTGAGGATGCCCTCGGTGCGGCGCAGCTGCTTCTCGGCCTGGCCGCCTTGCAGCTGGCCGGCCGCCTGCTGCAGTTGCGCCGGCAGCTTCTCGAGCAGCGAGCTCATGTCGCCCATCTTCTTGACCTGGCCGAGCTGGTCGCGGAAGTCGTTGAGGTCGAACTTGTTGCCCGACTTGATCTTGGCCGCGAGCTTCTGCGCCTCGGCGATGTCGATGTTCTTCTGCGCCTGCTCCACCAGCGACACGATGTCGCCCATGCCCAGCACGCGCTGCGCCATGCGGTCGGGGTGGAAAGGCTCCAGGCCGTCGAGCTTCTCGGAGACGCCCACGAACTTGAGCGGCTTGCCGGTCACGTGCCGCACCGACAGGGCCGCGCCGCCGCGCGCATCGCCGTCGAGCTTGGTGAGCACCACGCCGGTCAGCGGCAGCGCGTCGGCAAAGGCGCGCGCGGTGTTGACCGCGTCCTGGCCCTGCATGGCGTCGACCACGAACAGCGTTTCGATGGGCTTGACCAGGTCGTACAGCGCGCGGATCTCGCGCATCATCGCCTCGTCGATGCCCAGGCGGCCGGCCGTATCGAGGATCAGCACGTCGTAGTGGTGGCGCTTGGCGTGATCCACCGCGTTGCTCGCGATGTCCTCGGGCTTCTGGCTCGGGTCGGAAGGCAGGAAGTCCACGCCCGCCTGCGCGGCCACGGCCTTCAACTGATCGATGGCGGCAGGGCGGTAGACGTCGGCGCTCACCACCAGGACTTTTTTCTTGCCGGTGGGACGGCCGTTGCTGGTGTGGCCGCCCTCGGCCAGCCAGCGGGCCAGCTTGCCGGTGGTGGTGGTCTTGCCCGCGCCCTGCAGGCCGGCCATGAGGATGACGGCCGGCGGCTGCACGGCCAGCGACAGTTCGCCGGCGCCGGGACCGAGGTCGCCGCCCATGAGGCTGGTGAGCTCGGTGTGCACCACGCCCACCAGGGCCTGGCCGGGCGTGAGGCTGCCGGAGACCTCTTCTCCCAGCGCCTTTTCTTTGACGCGGGCCACGAAGTCGCGCACCACCGGCAGCGACACGTCGGCCTCCAGCAGGGCCATGCGCACTTCGCGCAGCATCTCCTGGGTGTTGGCCTCGGTCAGGCGTGCTTCGCCGCGCAGGGTCTTGACGACGCGCGAAAGTCGTTGAGTGAGGTTATCGAGCATGTGGGAAAGGACGTTACGCTTAAACTAGCCGGAGGAACCGGAACCTTTTATGTCACTGGGTATTGTATTTCACGCCGCCGCGGCCCTGGCTTACGCCCTGCTGGGCCTCGGCAACACCCGCCGCCTGCTGCGCAACGGCAGCGCCGAACGGGTCGGCCAGACGGCCCGGCTGTGCCTGCTGGGCGCCCTGGCGCTGCACGCCGCCGCCCTGTACCTGAGCCTGCAGGACGACGGCCAGCTCTTCATCGGCTGGGCCCTGGCCCTGTCGGCCGCCGTGTGGCTGGGGCTGGTGGTGTACTGGATCGAGGGCTTTTTCATCCGCCTCGACGGCCTGCAGCTGCTGCTGATACCGGCCGCCCTGCTGACCACCCTGCTGGCGGCGCTGTTTCCGCAAGGCATCATCGTGCCGCATGTCGGCAACACCTGGCTGCGCGCCCACCTGGTCATTTCGCTGGCCGCCTACGGCCTGATCACCATCGCCGCCCTGCAGGCCGTGCTCATGGCCCTGCTCGACCGGCATCTGCGCCAGACCGCGAATCCGGCCACGCAGCGCAAGCTGGTGGCCCGCGTGCTCGACGTCCAGCCCCCCCTGCTGGTGCAGGAAAGGCTGCTGTTCCGGCTGATCTGGGTCGGCTTTGGCATGCTGACGCTGGCGGTGGTCACCGGCTCGGTCGCTTCACTGTCGTTGACCGATCGCGTGCTGCCTTTCGACCATAAAACCGTGTTCACCCTGCTATCCTGGGCAACGTTCGGCGGATTGCTGCTGGGGCGCCGCCTGCAAGGCTGGCGCGGCCGCGTGGCGCTGCGCTGGACGCTGACCGGCTTTGTCTTCCTGATTCTTGCCTATACGGGCAGCCGATTCGTGCTGGAAGTGATTCTGCATCGAAGCTGACATGCGACGCCCCCCACGTTCACTATCATGAAATTCCTGATCTGGTTCCTCATCATCCTGGCGGGGCTGACCGCCACGCGCCTGTTCAATGCCCGGCAGGCCCGCCGCACGGCGCCCCAGCCCCAGCCCCAGCCCGCCAGGACCGACAGCGGCGCCGAGCACATGGTGCGCTGCGCCCGCTGCGGCATCTACCTGCCGCGCTCCGAAGCCCTGCTCATCGGCCAGCGCACCTGGTGCTGCGAAGACCACGCCCGGCTGGGCCCCGATCTCAACCAGCAGCCCTGACATGCCCAGCCTGCAACTGGATCGCCACGGCTGGCTGCGGCCCGGCCCCTCGGTGCAATGCCTGCCCTCGCCCAATGTGGATGCCCGGCCGGCCGGCACGAGCGTGTCGCTGCTGGTCATCCACAACATCAGCCTGCCGCCCAACCGGTTCGAAGGCCCCTGCGTGGCCGACCTGTTCCTGAACCGGCTCGACTACGGCTCGCACCCCTGGCTGGAACAGCTGCGCGGCCTGCGGGTGTCGGCGCATTTCTTCGTGCGCCGCGACGGCAGCGTGCTGCAGTTCGCCGCGACGCAATCGCGGGCCTGGCATGCCGGCGTGTCGCGCTTCCAGGGCCGCGAGCGCTGCAATGATTTTTCCATCGGCATCGAGGTCGAGGGCGCGGACACCGTGCCCTATGACGACCGGCAGTACGCCACCCTGGCGCAATTGGCGCCGCTGCTGCGCGCGCGCCACCCCCTGGCCCACGTGCGCGGCCACGAGCACATCGCGCCCGGCCGCAAGACCGACCCCGGCCCGGCTTTCGACTGGCAGCGCTTCGGCCGCGAAAGCGGTTATGCTCGCCGGGCCATGCCGCCGCGCTGAACCTTCGCCGCCGCGCGTGGCCACTTATCGGGAATCATCATGTTGAAGATCTGGGGCCGTGCGAGTTCGATCAATGTGCAGAAAGTCATGTGGGCCGTGCGCGAACTGGCGCTGCCGCACGAACGCCTCGAGGCCGGCGGGCAGTTCGGCGTGGTCGACACTCCCGAATACATCCGCATGAATCCCAATCGCATGGTGCCCGTGATCGAGGACGGCGGCTTTGTGCTGTGGGAATCGAATGCCATCGTCCGCTACCTGGCCGCGCGCTATGGCGCGGGCTCGCTGTGGCCCACCGACCCTTGCGTGCGCGGCGACTCCGACCGCTGGATGGATTGGCAGACCACGGAATGGCAGCCGTCCATGCTGCAGGCTTTCCTGGGGCTGGTCCGCACGCCGGCGGACCAGCGCGATCATGCCGCCGTTGCGGCATCGCTCACCCGCGCCAATGCGAAGGCGATGGTGCTGGAACAGATGCTGCAAGGCAGGGAGTTCGTTGCCGGATCGCATTTCACGATGGGGGACATCGTGCTGGGATGCGCGGCGCATCGCTGGCTGGGACTGCCGGTCGGGTCGCCGACCGATAGGCCGGCCGTGCCGGCTTTGTCGGCGTGGTATCGAAGGCTGATGATGCGGCCGGCGGTGCAGGGGGTTTTGACTTTGCCGCTCAAATGAGCAAACAGCCGCTTTTTACGGGCGGCTGTTTGTTTGGGCGAGTTCGTTTGGGTTCTTAACGCGTCAGCCGGTCCGGGCTTCTCCTCGCAGCCTGATCGGCGGGGCTCGGGCGCGCCATCAGGCGCCCTCGGCCCCT
>DASWPO010000310.1:0-5453 GCA_036404015.1 Bordetella sp.
CAGCACCTTTGCGCGGTCCAGTGCAGGCGTCTTGCGCCAAACATGGAACGCAGCGCCCGCCGCCTGCAGGGCTTCTTCCACGTCTGCCGGCGTCGCCTTGGGCAACAGGCCCAGCACCGCCTCGGTCGCCGGATCGACGACCTCGATGGTTTCACGGCCCTGCACGCCGCACAGGCGGCCGTTGATCTGCAAGACAAGTTCCGGGTAATCCATGTTCATTCTCCCTGTTCGATATGACCGGTCTTGATGACGTCGTCCCATCGCGCGGTCTGCTCCGTGATGCGCTGGGCGAGCGCGGCAGGGGTGTCGGCGAGGGGGGTCTGGCCCAGGCCGAGCAGCGTCTTGTGCGCGTCTGGTGTGCTCATCACCTTGTTGATCGCGGCATTGAGCTTGTTCACGATTTCCAAAGGCAGGCCGGCCGGGGCGAGAACGCCGTTCCAGGGTTCGGCGGCAAAGCCCGGCACGCTCGCGGCCTGGGCGACCGTCACCATGCCCGGCATCACTTCCGAGGGTTCCGCACTGGCAATGGCCAGGACGCGGAATTTATTGGCCCGGATCTGCGGCATGGCGGCAATGGCGCTCAGGAATGCCATGTCGACGCGGCCGGCCACCAGGTCGGCGATCGCATCCGAATCGCCCTTGTAGGGAATGTGCGTGATCTGGGTGTTCGTCGCGCTCTTGAACCATTCTCCGGCCAGATGGTTCACCGCGCCGCTGCCCGCGGAGGCGAAGCTGAGCTTGCCCGGCTGCGCCCGCGCGCCGGCGACGAGATCCTGCACCGTCTTGTAAGGCGAATCCTGCGGCACCACGAGCAGGTAGGGATAGCTTGCCACCAGCCCGACAGGCGTCAGGTCCTTGAGCACGTCGTAGTTCACGCGCTTTTTGTAGACCGGTTCGATTGATAGCGTGCCGCTGCTGCCCAGGTATAGGGTATAGCCGTCCGGCGCGGCTTTCTTCACCGCCAGCAGGGCCACCACGGCGTTGGCGCCCGGCCGGTTTTCCACGATGACGGACTGCCCCAGTTCGCGTTCCAGTCCCTTGGCCAGGTAGCGGCCGACGATGTCGGTTGGACCGCCCGCGGTATAGCCGATGATGAGCGTAATGGGTCGATCGGGATAGGCTGCCATGGCGGGCATGGCAATGGCGGCGAGCAGGCACAGCATCGCCTTGAAAACAATACGTTTCATATTTTTCTCACATGGATTGAACGATCGGAGGGCTCGCGGCGGGAGCGCTCGTTCAGCGGTAGCCGTTCTCGATCAGCTTGATGAAGACGGGGTAGTACGCCTTGGCGAATCCAGCTTCGCGGGTCTGCTCCAGCAGGCCATGTGTCAATTTCGCGGCGCGTGCGTCCACCTCGCCCTGTTTGGCCAAGTCCAGTGCCAGCAGGATGTCCTTGATGGCGTATTCGGTTGGAAAGGTCTTTTCGGGAAAGGCGTCCGGCGCCAGGGCTTTCAGGCCGGGGACGCGCAGGGCGAAGCTGTCGGCGGATCCCTTGGACAGGGCCTCGAGCAGCAAGGTTGCGTCGACCCCCGCGTGACGGGCGATGGTGACGGCCTCGGCCAGCGCGTGCACGGTCATGAACAGGACCATGTTGTTCATGATTTTCACCACCTGGCCGTTGCCCGTGCCGCCACAATGCAGGACGTCGCTGCCCATGCAGGACAGATAAGGCTTGACGGCCTCGTACTGCGCTTGCGCGCCGCCAACGGAAATCATCAACGTACCCAGCCGCGCCGCTTCGCGCGAACGCGCCACGGGCGCATCGATCAATTCGATGCCATGGGTCTTGAGCTTCTCGGCCAGACTGCGCGTGCGCGTCACGTCGCTGGTGCTCATGTCGACTACGGTGCGGACCTTGCCGGCAGCCTCCACGATGCCACTGGGACCCAGGCAGGCTTGCTCGACCTGCACGATGCTGGGCAGCGACAGGAAAACGATCTCGGCCGACCGGGCCACTTCGATGATGGACCCGCAAGGCTTGGCGCCGAGTTCGGCAAGGCGTGCCACGGGCTCTTTGTTCAGATCCGCCACGTAGACCGGATGCCCCGACTTGCGAACCAGATTGGCGCACATGGGTTCACCCATCACACCCAGTCCGATAAAGCCCAGCGGAAGGGTTTCTGCTTTCATGTTGTCTCCTTTATGAATCATTTTTTTGATTTCTTTTTTATTTTAAGGAGACCACCAATCCCGGCTATGAAAAAACGTCAACGCAACATTCTCGAATTTCGTCTTCCTTGTCCGTGCATGGATGCAGGCTTTATTTTTCAAGCCTGAGTCCCTTGACCGATCGTCATCCTAGGATTGCAACAAGCAGACAGACGACAAGACACGATGTTTTTGCTGCATCGCAATGCCGCAGACAACCCTTGCTGCTCGATGCTTTCATGGCCGCTTGGGTAAAGGTAATGGAGTCGGCACGGCGCCCAAGTGGATGAGCAAGTTCTGCATGGGGGAAGACAAGCCCTCCCACTCGCGGAAACACAGGCAAAGCCGCCGGCGCGCCCAGTCGTCCGCCAGGGGGAGGACCTCGTAGCCGTAGCGCCGCCGGTGGCGGCGGGCAATGCCCTGCGAAACGATGCCCAGGCCAACGCCGTGCGCGACCATCTCGCACAGCCCCTCGAAGGTCTTCATGCAAATCCGCAACGCCAAGGGGCGGCCCGCGGCGCGGGCATGGTCATCGATATGGTCTTGCAGCGCATTGCCGGGCGCCATGCCGACGAAGGGCTCGCCCAGGACGTCGGCGAAGCGAACCGAGCCGTTTTGCGCGAGGCGGTGCCCGGCGTGCACGATCAGGACCAGGTGATCCTGCGCGACGGGCTGGCGCTGCAGGCCAGCCGCCTCGACCGCGTCGGAGACGATGCCGGCTTCGGCCAACCCCGCCGAAAGGGTCCTGACGATTTCCGCACTGGTGCGCTCCTTCAGCTCGACGTGCAGGCGCGGCCGCTCGGCCAGCCATGGCGCGAGCCGGTGCGGCAGGAACTCCGTCAGCGCGGCGGTGTTCGCATACAGGCGCAGGGTGCCCCGCGCCCCGGCCGCGAAATCCCGCAGCTCCCCCCGAAGCAGCGCCTGCTGGCGCAGGATCAGGCGGGCATGGTGGGCCAGGGCTTCCCCGGCCTGGGTGGCGACCACGCCGCGCGGGCGGCGCTCCAGCAGGGCGACGCCCGCATCGGCTTCGATGCTGCGCAGCCGCTCGCTGGCGGAGGCCAGCGCCAGGTTGGCGCGCGCGGCGCCCTGGGTAATGCTGCCGGCATCCACCACGCACAGGAATAGGCGCAGGTCGGCAAGGTCGAGTCGCATGGGGTCGCCTACATCCCCTTGCCTTCGGACTATCCGAAGGGTTCAAGGAGAAAACCACATTGTGCCAAGACGCCGGCGAGGCTCCAATACGGGCATGCATCAATCCATTGTTTTCCTGGGAACGCTGGCGCTGACCTTCCTGGCCGCCGGCCTGGTCAAGGGCGTCACCGGCATGGGCCTGCCCACCGTCGCCATGGGGCTGCTGGGCGCCGTCATGCCGCCGGCGGCGGCCGCGGCGATGCTGGTGACGCCCTCGTTCGTCACGAACGTCTGGCAGCTGCTGGCCGGACCGGCCGCGATGCCCTTGCTTCGGCGCCTAGGGCTGATGCTGCTGGGCATCGTGCTGGGCACGGTGGGCGGCTCGGCGCTATTGGTGCGGGTCGATCCGCAGTGGTCCGGGCTGGCGCTGGGTGTCGCGCTGATGGGGTACGCCGGTCATGCCCTGGTCTCGCCGGCCTTGTCGATCCCGCCGCGCCTCGAACCCTGGCTGTCGCCCCTCGCCGGTCTCGCCACCGGCGCGATCACCGGCGCCACCGGCGTGTTCGTCATGCCCGCCGTGCCCTATCTGCAGGCCCTGCGGCTGGACAAGGACGAACTGGTGCAGGCGCTGGGGCTGTCGTTCACGGTCTCCACCGTGGCGCTGGCCGCCGGCCTCGCGGCGCATCATGCCTTTCGGCTGGATCAGCTGGGCCTGTCCGCGCTGGCCATCGTCCCCGCGCTGGCCGGCATGTGGCTGGGACAGAAGATCCGGGCGCGCATCAGCCCGAGGCGCTTTCGACAGGGTTTCCTGGCGTTCCTGGTGCTGCTGGGGCTGGAGCTGGTCTCACGGCCCTTTTTCTGACGCCGGCTTTATCGCTGCATGCCCCACTTGCGCACGGTGTGGCGTTCCAGCAATTCGAACACCAGGTTTTCCACCAGCAGGCCGATCAGCACCACGGCCACCAGGCCGGCGAAGACGCGGTCGGTGTTGAGTTCGTTGCGGTTCTGGAAGATGTACCAGCCCAGGCCGCCCTTGCCGCTGGAGGCGCCGAACACCAGCTCGGCCGCGATCAGGGTGCGCCAGGCGAAGGCCCAGGCGATCTTCAGGCCCGACAGGATGGCCGGCAGGGCGGCGGGCACCAGGATCAGCAGCACATAGCGCAGCCCGCCCAGCCCGTAGTTGCGGCCAGCCATGCGCAGGGTTTCCGACACGCCGAGAAAGCCCGTGTACATATTGAGCGCCAGGGCCCACAGCACGGAGTGGACGAGCACGAACACCAGGCTGCCCTGGCCCAGGCCGAACCACAGCATGGCCAGCGGCAGCAGGGCGATGGCCGGCAGCGGGTTTAACATGGAAGTCAGGGTGGAGAGCAGGTCGCGGCCGAAGCGGGTGGACACGGCCAGCGTGGTCAGCACGAAAGCCAGCAGCACGCCGGCGGCATAACCCTTGAGCAGCACGACCAGGGACAGGCCCGTGCGCATGCCGAGTTCGCCGCTGAGCAGACTGTCGAGGAAGGCCGCGGCCGTCTGGCTGGCGCTGGGCAGGAGCAGCGGATCGTCGGTATAGCGGGCCACGGCCTCCCAGAACACCACGAGCATCAGCAGGATGGATAGCTTGCGCACGGCGGTGTTCTGCCACAGCCGCTCGTGCCAGGAGAGCGGCACGGCCACGCTGACATGTGCGGGCAGGGGTTCGAGCTCGTGCTCGAACTCGGGGCGGATGAGATGCACCGAACTTGCGGTCATCGTCGTGGTCATCAGGGACTCCATCAGGCAACGGCCTGCTTGGCCGGCAGCACGGCGCGCGGCTCGCCGAACAGCATGTCGTGGATGCGCCGCGCCGCGGCCTGGAAGGCCGGCGAGCCCGCGCTGTGCAGGTCGAACTGGCCGGCGTTGAGTTCGGCGCGCACGCGGCCCGGATGCGGCGACAGCAGCAGGATGCGGTTGCCCAGCGCCAGCGCCTCGTCGATCGAGTGCGTGACGAAGAGCAGGGTGAAAGGCGAGGCTTCCCACAATTGCTGCAGTTCTTCCTGCATGCGGCGGCGGGTCAGGGCATCCAGGGCGGCAAAGGGCTCGTCCATCAGCAGGATGCGCGGCTGCATGGCCAATGCCCGGGCAATGGCCACGCGCTGCTTCATGCCGCCCGACAGGGTGTGCGGATAGGCGTCGGC
>DASWPO010000311.1:0-11190 GCA_036404015.1 Bordetella sp.
ACCAATACGGCCAGCTCCTGCTGGGCCGGCAAGATGAAATGATGGCCGACTACGTCGGCATGTACACCGCCGTCCCCCTGCTGGGCGGCATCGAAACGCCCCACCCCGCCGACCTGGACAACACCGGCATCGACTTCCGCATCAACAGCGCGATCCGATACAACTCGCCGAACATCGGCGGCTTCACGGGCAGCGCCCTGTACAGCGGCGATAGCACGACCGGCACCTTCGGCCAGTCCTCGACCAAGTCCTTCGGCCTGAACTACAACAACGGCGGCCTGAACATAGCGGGGGCCTACACGTCCGTCGGCAACCCCTCCAGCCTGACCGACGCCTTGTTCACCTCGCCGAGCAACCCGATCGCGGGCTACGGCTACTCCCAGCGCTACCAGGCCTTCGGCCTCGCCACGCTGTACGACTTCGGCAACGCCAAGCTGGGCTTCAACTGGACCAACACCAAGTTCCTGGGCCTGGACAAGAGCGCCACCGGCGCGACCAACTGGGGCGGCGTCAGCACGGGCCACGTGTCCTTCAACACGTTTGAAATCCTGGGCACTTACAACTTCACCGCCAGCCTGGTCGGCGGCCTGTTCTACAACTACACCGACGGCGCCATCTCGGCCACTCGCCAGGAGCCTCGCTACCACACGGTCGGCGCCACGCTCGACTACTTCCTGTCCAAGCGCACCGACGTGTACGTGCTCACCACGTACATGAAGGCCGCGGGCGACGCGCAGTACGCCGCGCTGCTGCCTACCGTCGGCGCGTCCAGCAGCAGTTCGCAAGCCATCTTCCGCATCGGCGTGCGCCACAAGTTCTGATACGGAAAGCCCACAGCCACACGAGGAATACGCTATGTCCAACTTCGACATCGATCTGAACCGCCGACGCCTGCTGTCCAGCGCGGCGGCGATGGCGGCCGGCTCGTTCCTGCCCTGGGAAATCGCCTCGGCGCAAGCCGCCGGCGACGCGCTGAGCATCGCCTACATCAGCGACGTACCCGTATGGGATCCGACCGCCATCACGGTCCCGCAGGTTCAATCCATTTTCGAAACGGTCTTCGATTCGCCCCTGCGCTACTCGCCGGCCACCAAACTGGAAGCCCGGCAGATCGCCTCGTGGGGCTGGCTCGACGACAAGGCCACCCGCCTGGGCGTCAAGCTGCGTGACGACATCACCTTCCACGACGGGTCCAAGCTCACCACCGAAGACCTCAAGTGGAGCTTCCTCGACCGGCCGCGGGCCGACAAGAAACTGGCGATCGGCGGCATGCTCAACACGCTCGCCGACGTCGAGATCAAGTCGCCCACCGAGGCCGTGCTGGTCTACGGCAAGCCCACGCCCACCGCCCCGATCTACCTGGCCTTCCTGGGCGGGTACATCGTGCCCAAGGCCTATATGCAGAAGGTCGGCGACGACTTCCTCAACAAACCCATCGGCGCCGGCCCCTACCGCCTGGTCGAGCACCAGCGCGGCTCGGCCATCATCCTCGAGGCCTACGACAAGTACTGGGGCGGCAAGCCCGCCATCAAGAACGTGACCTTCCAGGTCACGACCGACCCGTCGGCGCGCGTGGCGGCGGTGGAATCGGGCCGCGCCGGCGTGGCGGTGCAGATCCCCCTGCGCGAGGCGCAACGCCTGGGCAAGATCTCGGGCATCACCAGCAAGATCTATCCGTACACCGAGATCTACATGCTGCGCATGCCCAACTACGTCAAGCCCTTCGACGACCCGAACGTGCGCCGGGCTATGCACCTGGCCATCGACACGGCCACGCTGTCCAAGGCCTTCTACGGCGGCATCGCCAAGCCGATCTCGGTGACCGACACCCCGGGCGCGCCCGCCGACGTGCCGGGCTTCGTGTTCCCCTACGACCCCAAGCAGGCCGTCGAGGCCTTGGCCAAGTCCGGCTACGGGCCGGACAAGCCGGTGCAGATTCCCTTGCTGACGACCAACGGCACCTTCCCCAGCGACTACGACATGGCGCGCGCCATCGCCGCCATGTGGAAGAAGGTCGGCATCGAGGCCGTCATCCAGGAAACCACCATGGCCAAGGTCATCAGCGAGATCCAGGCGACCAAGATGCCCGGCGCGCTGGTGTACAGCTGGGCCAACTCGACCGGCGATCCGGAGAACTACACCGGCCGCATCCTCGACCCGCGCCTGCGCTTCTCGGCCTGGAAGGACGACGCGCTGATCCCGCGCATCGAGCAGTTGATGACCGAGCCCGACGAGCGCAAGCGCATCGCGCTCTACCAGGACATCAACAAGGAAGCCTCGGAAAACTCCTGGGCCATTCCGCTGCTGCAAGCCGTGACGACCATCGCCTACCGCAACAACGTGGACGTCAAGACCTTCGAGAGCGGCTATGTCCTGCCGGTGGAGTACAAGCTCAAGGGCTGAGCCGCGGGCCAGGCGCCGCGCGCCGATCGGACCTGCGGCGCCCTTGGAAAACGATGCCCCCGCAGACGGCGGGGGCATCGTTCATTCGGACTCGATGCTCTGGAAGTAGGCGCGCTCGGCGTGGGCGACGAAGGCTTCCATGGCGTCGCGCACCTGCGCCGGATCGCGCTCGCTGTAGCCCGCCAGCAGCAGCTGCATGCCGTCGGCGACGGCGAGCATGGTGGCCGGGTTGGGCATGGTGCTGCGGCGCACCAGCTGCGCGTGGTCGGAATAGCGCAGGATTTCCTGCTTCAGCCGGGGATTGGGCACGGTGTCGAGCCAGATCGAGCGGAACTTGATGTTGGCTTCGGTAATGAGGGGGACGTCCTGCTTTTCGGCGCCGCGGCGGCAGCTGCGGTAGGACGCGGCCATCGATTCGAGCTGCTCCGCCGACAGGATGAGGGCTACGCTTGCCGCCGCGCCGGGTTCGAGCAGCCGGCGCACTTCGAAAATGTCCCGGACGTCCTGGGCCGTCCATTCGGGGATGACGAAACCGCGCGTGGTGCCGACCAGATAGCCTTCGTTGACCAGGCGCAGCAAGGCATGCCGCACCGGCGTGCGCGTGCATTCGAATTCGCGGGCTACGTCGTTGTCGAGTATGCGCTCGCCCTGTTTGATCTCCCCGCGTTGCAGACGACTGAGGATGTCTTGGTAGACGGACTCCATGAGCGTGGGAGATCGCTGGGAAAGACGGGATATCTTGGCCACAGCAGGTCGCTCGATTGTCATATGCTCCGAAAGCCCCTGGATGGGATGCGCCTCAATGTTTCGATTGTACTACGCGCACTTTTTGCAAAATACGCGCGGCGGGCCCGCGCGGCGGGCATCAGGCCGTTGTCAGTCAAGACGCCTCGGCATGGTTGCCGGGCACGGCCGCGATCAGTTCGCGGGTATAGGGATGCTGCGGGTTGGCGAAGACGGTTTCGGTCTCGCCCTGCTCCACGACCTCGCCGCGCTGCATCACCAGCACGCGGTGGCAAAGATAGCGGACCACCGACAGGTCATGCGAGATCAGCAGCAAGGCGATGGTGCGCTGCGCCCGCAGGTCCAGCAGCAAGTTGAGGATCTGCGCCTGCACCGAGACGTCGAGCCCGGAGACGATCTCGTCGGCCACGATCAGCGCGGGCGAGGCGCCCAGGGCCCGGCCGATGTTCACGCGCTGCTTCTGCCCGCCCGACAGCTGGCTGGGGAACTTGCCCAGGCAGTCCTGCGGCAGGCCGACATCGCGGTGCAGGGACTCGGCGCGTTCGCGGCGCTGCGCCGCGCCGAGCGCGGGCAGGCCCACGGCCTCCATGGCCTGGGTCAGCAGCCGCTCGACCTGGCTGCGCGGATTGAGCGCGGACTGGGGGTCCTGGAAAATGATCTGCACGCGCTCGCGGGCGCGCCGCAGCATCTCGGCGTTGCCGTAGGAGATGTCTTCGCCGTCGATCAGCAGGCGCCCTTCGGTGGGCGACTCGATGCCCATCACCAGCCGGGCGACGGACGTCTTGCCGCTGCCGCTCTCGCCCACGATGCCCACGAACTCGCCGGGATAGATCTTCAGCGACAGGCTCTTGACCGCATGGAAGGCATGATGCTCGGGCTTGAAAAAGCCCGTCGTGGAACGATAGGCGAGCGAGGCTTCGCGCAATTCGACGATGGGCCGCGAGCCGGGCTCGGCCATGCCCGGCGGCGGCGCCTGCACCTTGTCGCTGGCGTCGGCGCCGGACTCGCAATGTTCGCTGCAGGCCACGCCATGGCCGCTGGCGTTCACGCGCCAGTGCCTGCCGGCGGCGCATGGCGCGTCGGCCAGCGCGCAGCGCGGCGCGAAGCGGCAGCCGGGCAGGTCCGGCAATGCCGTGAGTCCGGGCATCTGCCTGGGCAGCGAAGGCAGGCGGCGGCGCTCGCCCCGCAGGTCGGGGGTGGCGTGCTTGAGGGCTCGGGTATAGGGGTGGCGCGGCGTTTCCAGCACCTCGGCTGCCGGCCCCGTCTCGACCAGGTCGCCCGCGTACATGACCGCGATCTGGTCGCAGACCTGGGCCGCCAGCCGGAGATCGTGCGTGATCAGCAGCACCGCCGTGTCCTGGCTGCGCTGCATCTCGCCCAGCAGCGTCATCACGCGCGCCTGGGTGACGACGTCGAGCGCGGTGGTCGGCTCGTCGGCAATCAGCAGGGCCGGCTGGTTGGCGAAGGCCATGGCGATCAGCACCCGCTGGCACTGCCCCCCGGACAACTGGTGCGGATAGCGCTCCAGCAGCTTGGCCGGCGTGGGCAGCTGCACCGCCTCCAGGTAGCGGATCGCCATGCCGTCCCGTTCACGGGCCGGCACGCCCAGGCGCGACAGATGCTCGCGGAACGTCGCGCCCAGGGTCCAGACCGGATCCAGGGCGGTCAGGGGCTCTTGCGGCACGAAGGCGATGCGCCGGCCCAGCAGCTCGCGGCGCTGGGCCGCGGACATGGCCAGCAGCGACTCGCCGCAGAATTCCATGGCGCCGCTGCGCACGCCGAAGCCTTCCGGCAGCAGGCCCGCGATCAGTTTGGTCAGCATGCTCTTGCCGGCGCCCGACTCGCCCACCACGCCGAGCACCTGGCCGCTGCGGATGGACAGGGAAATATCCCGCAGGGCCGACACGTCGCGGCCGCCCACGCGGGCGCCGAGCGTCACGGCGTCCAGCCTGAGTACGGGCGGCGCGTCCTGCATGGCCGGATCGAAGTTCGTGCCTGTGCTTGCCATGGATCATTCCCCCCTGCGGCGCAGGCGCGGGTCGAGCGCCACGCGCAATCCGTCGCCCAGCATATTGCAGCCCAGCACCGTCACGACGATGGCCAGCACCGGAAACAGCAGCCCCGAGAGCGATTCATACATATTGCCGCGCGCGTCGGCGATCATGCCGCCCCACGCCGTGACGTCGGCCGACACGCTCAGGCCGACGAAGCTCAGCAGCGCCTCGACCGTCACGGCCACGCCCATTTCCAGCGAGAACAGGGTGATGATCAGGGGCAAGGCGGCCGGCAATACCTCGCGCAGCATGATGCGCAGGTGGGACAGGTTCATGAGCTGCGCCGCCAGGATGTATTCGCGCTGCCGCACGACCAGCACTTCGGCGCGCACGACCCGGCAGAACCGCGTCCAGTCCACCAGCACGACGGCCAGGATCACCTTGTCCACGCCCACGCCCAGCGCCACCATCAGCACCAGGCTGAGCACGACGGGCGGGAAGGACATCCACAGGTCGACCAGATACGTGATGAAGCGGTCGAAGCGTCCGCCGAAATACCCCGCCGTGATCGCCAGGATGCTGCCCACCAGCCCCGCGCCCAGGGCCGACATCACCGCGACAAACAGCGCCACCCGGCTGCCGAACAGCAGCCGCGACAGCACGTCGCGGCCCAGGCTGTCGGTGCCCAGCGGGTGAGCCCAGTCCCCGCCGTTCATCCAGGCGGGCGGCGCCAGCATCTGCAGGAGGTCCTGGTCCAGCGGCGGGTAAGGCGCCAGCCACGGCGCGAACACCGCGCAGGCCAGCAACAGCAGGACGATGGCCGCCCCGATCCACAAATTGAAATTGCGCGACATGGTGCTCAAGCCGTTTTTCTCAGGCGCGGGTTCAACAGGACATACAGCGTGTCCACGATGGCGTTGATCAGCAGCATCAGGGCGCAGAACACGACGGCGATCCCCTGGATCAGCACCATGTCGTTGCTGCGCACGGCCTGGATCATGAGATTGCCGATGCCGGGGTAGGAGAAGATCATCTCCACCAGCAGCGCGCTGCCGAACAGGAAGCCGAACTGCACGCCTATCATGGTCAGGGCCGGCAGCGAGGCGTTCTTGAGCATGTGCAGCCACAGGATGCGGCGCTCGGACGTGCCGCGCAGACGCGCGACGGCCACGTAGGATTCGGTGGCCTGGTCTATCAGGCTGGAGCGCAGCACGCGGATGACCAGCGGCGCGAAGCCGAACGCCAGGGAGACGGACGGCAGGACGAGATGCCGTATCGTGCTGAACCAGGCCCCCAGCTGCCCCGTGATCAGGAAGTCCAGCAGGTAGAAGCCGGTGATGCCCGCGCTGGTGTAGCCATCGTCGGCGCGGCCGGAAAACGGCAGGATGGGCAGGATCACGCCCAGCAGGATCATCAGCAGCAGCGCCCACAGAAAGGCCGGCACGGACTGCATCAGCACCACGGCCAGGCTTACCGGCACGTCGCTGCGCTTGCCCGCCACCACATAGGCCAGGACGCCGCCCGGGATGCTGATCAGCAGCGACACCAGCAGCGCGCTCACGCACAGCTCGATGGTCGACGGCAGGGTCGACGCGATCAGCGACCTCACCGGCTGGTGGTACGAGATCGAATTGCCCAGGTCGCCCGTCACGGCGTTCTCGACCCAGATGAGGAACTGCGCGGGAAGCGGCTGGTCCATCCCCAGGGCCTTGCGCAGCGCCTGCGCGTCGGCGGGCGTGGCGTTGGGCGGCAGCATCGACCCCAGGGGGTCGGCGGGGATCATGCGCAGCACCAGGAAGACGATCAGCGACAGGAAGAACAGCGTGGGAATCGCCGCGCCGAGCCGGCGCAGCAAAATGGTCAATATCAGGCGCGGCATGGCGATGGAACTCTGCAGCGGAGCGAACGCAGAAGGAAGTCGGTCATGGACGGGAGGCGGCGTCCGGGAACAGCTTGCCCGGGTTCATCAGGTTCAGGGGATCGAGCCCCGCCTTGATCCGGTGCATCGCGGCCAGCGCGCCCGGGTCGCGGGTATGGCCGAGGTAGGCGGTCTTCTTGTCGCCGATGCCGTGCTCGGCCGAGACCGAGCCGTGCCACTTGCGCGTCAGCTCGTAGACCAGGGCGTCCACGGCCTGCGCGGTCGGCGCGTCGATGCCCGGGACGTCGGCCAGCACGTGCAGGTTGCCGTCGCCCAGATGGCCGTAGATCAGGATGGTCGAGCCCGGCCAGCGCGTGCTCAGCAACTGCTCGCACTCGGCCACGACCTGGCCGATGTCGGCGATGGCGAAGCTGATGTCGAAGGCGCACATATTGGGCATCAGCAGGGGAAACTCGGCCGGCGCATCGCGCACGGCCCAGAAGGCCTGGGCGTCGCCCTGCGACTGGGCGATCGCCGCGTTCTCCACGACGCCCTCTTCCAGCATGGCCTCGAGCATGGACTGGAATTCGGCGCCGTGCCGCTGCGCGTCCGACCCGGCGCTTTCCATCAGGACATAGACGGCGTGGCGCGTGGGAAGCGGCGGGCGCACGGTCTTGATGTGGCGCATGACGAAATCGTAGTAGCCGGGCCACATGACCTCGAACGCCGAAACGCCCGCCGAGAGGCGCGCCTGCGCGTACGACAGCAGGCGCGTCACCGCGGCGTAATCGGGCAGGCCGCACCAGGCCGTCTCGACCACGGCCGGGCGCTGCCGCAGGCGCAGCACGGCCCGGGTGATCACGGCCAGCGTGCCTTCGCTGCCGACCAGCAGTTGCTGCAGGCTGTAGCCGCTGTTGTTCTTGATCATCTTGTGCATGTCGCAGATCACGGCGCCATCGGCCAGCACGGCCTCCAGGCCCAGCACCTGCTCGCGCATCATGCCGTACTTGATGACGCGGTTGCCGCCGGCGTTGGTGGCGAGGTTGCCGCCGATGGTGCAGCTGCCGCGGGCGCCGAGATCGTGCGGAAACATCAGCCCGACGCCGGCGGCGGCCTCCTGCACGTTCTGCAGGATGGCACCGGCCTGCACGGTGACCGTGCCGGAGACCGCGTCGATTTCCTCGATGCGCTGCATGCGCTCCAGGCTCAGCACCACGGCATCGCCGCGCACGTTGGCCCCGCCCGCCAGGCCGGTCAGGCCGCCCTGCACCACCACGGGCATGCGCGCCGCGTGGCAGATCGCCATGGCGCGCGACACCTCGCCGGTGTCGCGCGGACGCAGCACGGCCAAAGGCGCCAGGCCGCCGGTGCCGCTCCAGTCCGTATAGCGGCGCGTGCCCAGGTCTTCGCGCAAAATGACCTGGCCGGCGCCCAGCTCGGCCGTCAGCGTATGCAGCAATGCTTGAGTATTCATCACTTACGCCAGGCGGAGCCCGCCGCAGCGAACCCGTCCCGGGCCATGGATATATCGTTGAGCAGCACCACGAAATCGAAGCCGGCCTCGCGCTGCCGCTTCGCGTCCTCGATCCCGTCGGTGAAGATGCCGCAGGCGATGCCGCGTGCCCGGGCGGCCGCCAGGATGCGCAGGCTGTCGGTCCGCACCGTGGCGGCCGGATCCTGCGCCCCGGCGGCGGCGCACGACAGGGCCAGGTCGCCCGTGCCGATGAACAGGTAGTCCAGCCCCGGCACGGCGGCGATGGATTCGACGGCGGCGACGCCCGCCACGGTTTCGATCATGGCGCCCACCTTGACCTGCCGGCTGTCCTCGAGGGCAATGCCCATGCCCGTGGCCAACGCCCGGACGCCGCCGGCCGAGCGTATCCCCGCCGGGGGAAAGTGCGCGTAGGAAACAAGGGCGCGCGCCTGCTCGGCCGTCTCGACGAACGGCGCCAGAATGGACGCCACGCCGGCGTCCAGCGCCTCGGACACCGAATGCGCGTCGTGGTCGGCCAGCCGGGCAATGACGGGAACCGAGCGCCGGGCCAGGCCCACCGCATATTCCAGCGTGCGCCTTTCCCAGAGCCCGTGCTGCAGATCCAGGACGATCAGGTCCGGTTCGCCGGCCAGCGCCATCTCGACCAGCGTCGGGCTGCCCAGCGAGAACCACATGCAACCTAGTGCCTGGCGCTGCCCAGCCTGGTCGGCCTGGGGAAACTGCAAAGGGCGCGGAATGAATCGAAGACACGAGGAGGACGGCAAAATCAGTTCACCACAAAGGGTGCCTTATAAAATTCAGGATTCAAATTCTAGGAAAGCCACCGGTTTGCATCTACCCGGAGCAACCCGAAGTGGCCACGTCGCATGCGCTAACGGAAGGCTGACAGGCACGGTCGACATGGATCAGAGCCTCCGGCGCGGAGCTGCGCGCGATACCGGGCATCTCACAAAATAGCCCACTATTTTAGAATTCAGAATACTATTTAAAAATAGGGGCGTCAACGAAGACTTCCCCGGATCCGCCCTGCCCGCCCCACCCTGCGGCCCAGGCGATTACGGTTGCCGCGCCATGGGGCGGACACATAGCCGAGCCTCGAAAAAAGCGGGAAGCAACCCAAGACAAAACGGCCTGAGAGGCAAACCCCCCAGGCCGTTTCAATGCCGCTCGATCAGAGCGGCTTCGCTATCGCGGACGCAGTATTTACTTCTCGGCGAACGCCCGTTCGAACACATAGTCGCCGGGCTCGCCCACGCCGGGGGAGACCTGGAAGCCGCGGGTGTCCAGCATGGCGCGGATGTCGGCCAGCATCTGGGGGCTGCCGCAGATCATGGCGCGGTCGACGGCGGGGTCGAGGGGCGGCAGGCCGATGTCCTCGAAGAGCTTGCCGTTTTCGACCAGAGCGGTGATGCGCCCCTGGTGGCGGAAAGGCTCGCGGGTGACGCAGGGGTAGTAGATGAGCTTGTCGCGCACCACGTCGCCGAAGAACTCGTTGTTGGGTAGTTCTTTTTCGATGAAATCGGCGTAGGCCAGTTCGTTGACGTGGCGCACGCCATGCAGCAGCACGACTTTTTCGTAGCGTTCGTAGACGTCCGGGTCCTTGATGATGCTCAGAAACGGGGCGAGGCCCGTTCCGGTGGCGAACAGGTACAGGTGCTTGCCGGGCTTGAGGTCGTCGGCCACCAGGGTGCCCACGGGCTTCTTGCTGACCAGGATGGAATCGCCTTCTTTGAGGTGCTGCAGGCGCGAGGTGAGCGGGCCGTCGGGCACCTTGATGCTGAAGAACTCGAGGTTTTCCTCGTAGTTGGCGCTGGCGATGCTGTAGGCGCGCATCAGCGGCTTGCCCTCGACTTCCAGGCCGATCATGACGAAGTGGCCGTTGTGAAAGCGCAGTGCGGAATCGCGGGTGGTGGTGAACGAGAAAAGGGTGTCGTTCCAGTGGCGCACGTTGAGTACGCGCTCGGTATTGAAAGCTGCCATGACGAGGAGAAGTGCCTGAAAATCTGGGCGTAAAACGTTGAAAGTACGGTAATTTTACCGCACTCAGTTGATAATCGCTCTCAATTGTTGCGCCATATCCTTACTACTTTTAGATATTAAGTATTAAAAATTAGTCGCATGGGGAAATGATGCAGCGCAGGACAAGGCGCAAGCGCCGCCAGGCTTCAGGCCGCCTCGAAGACGATGTCCTGCGCGCCTTCCCAGAGCACCTTGGTGCCCAGCTTGCGCAGGTTTTCGCGCCCTTCGGTAATGGTCAGGAAATGGTTGCCGGCCAACTGGCCCATCTTGCTGGCGAACATGCAGCTGCCATAGGCCAGGATGATCTCGGTTTCGCTGTAGCCGCCGGGATAGAACAGGATGTCGCCCACCGAGGGGTGGCTGGTGTGGTTCTCGAAGTCCACGCCCAGCTGGAACTCGCCCAGCGGAATCCAGCACCCCTCCCCGCTCCAGCGCACATGAATGATCTTCTGCGTGTAAGGCAGCAGCTTCGTGAAGGCCTCGACGGTTTGCGGGGCGTCGGGGTTGGTTTCGGCGACGAAGGTGTAGCCGGCGGAGCGGATGCGGATCTTGGCCATGGCGTAAGGGGCGACTCAATGTTTATCGGGTAAGGGGATGAAGTCTACCGTGTCGTTGGGCACGACTTGGTCGAAACGGTTGCGCTGCCAGTCTTCCTTGGCCTGTTCGATGCGTTCCCG
>DASWPO010000312.1:0-4376 GCA_036404015.1 Bordetella sp.
TGCTGGTTGCACTGGCCGCGGTCTCCTCGTCCGTCTGCGCCGCGCCCGCGCCGCTGGTGCGCGACATCGCCCCCAGCCTGTACGAAGTCGTCTACAGCCCGCACAGCGACGCGGTCTTCGTCGCCAGCGCCCGCAACCCCGATGGCGAGGGCGGCGTGGTGTACAAGCTGGACCCGGCCACGCTGGCCGTGCGTGCGCGCATTGCGGTGCCGCTCAAGCCCTTCTCACTGGCGCTGGACGAAAAGACCGACACCTTGTACGTCGGCCATACCGTCGATGCCGCGGTCAGTGCCATCGACGCGGCCACCGGCACGCTCAAGGGCACGCTGCGCCACGGCGAGGTGGATGCCGAGGGCAAACCGGTGCACGTGCGCGAGTTGGCGGTGGATGCGCGCGCCGGCCTGCTGTTCGTCGGTGGCGTGAGCGACGGCGGGTTCCTGTGGGTGATCGACACGGCCACCTTCAAGACCCGCAAGATCCTGCGCGGTGGCGACCTGCCCAGCATCGGCCTGACCCCCGACCCGGCCCACCAGCGCCTGTACGTCAGCGGCACCGCCGCCTATGCGGTGATCGACACCCGCACGCTGGCGACGATCGGCACGCAGCGCATCCCGGAGAAGCGCGACGACAAGGACGGCAAGCGCCGTTTCCTGGTCAACACCGCGCTGGACGCCGACGGCAAGCGCCTGTTCGCCAACCAGCTCAACAACGGCGAAGGCACGCTGGTGTTCGACACCGCCTCGGGCAAGCTGCTGCAGACCATCGCCACCGGTGACATGCCGCTGGGCATCCGCTTCAACCCGGCGCGCAACGAGGTCTATGTCGCCAGCCGCGGCAGCGGCACCTTCAGCGTGATCGATGCCGACAGCTATGCAATCAAGCGCAGCATCGCCCTGCCGACCCATCCCAACACCATCGCGCTGTCCAAGGACGGCAAGACCGCCTGGGTGACCGTCAAGCAGGCCTCCGCCGGGCGCGACGCACCGCCGGTGGACGAGCAGGTGGCGCGGATCGACCTGGCCACGCCCTGACCTGCATGCCGCCCCGGAGCGGCGTGCCTGTTGGCGTACGTCGGCCGTATCCCTTCGCATCCAGAGACACCACATGCACATCGAGACGACCCTGGCCTTCGCGGCCCTTCCCCACGACCTGACGGCCTGGGCCATGTACCGCAACGCCACCACGGTGGTGCAGGCGGTGATGGTCGGCCTGGCGCTGGCCTCCATCGCGACCTGGACGGTGCTGGTCGCCAAGGCCTGGGAACTGCGCCGCCAGCGGCGTGAACTGCGTGCCGCCCATGCCGTCCTGTCCCAGTCGCCCCGGCTGGGCGAAGCCGCCGCGCAGGACGCACTGCAGGCCGGCTATGCGCAGCGCTTGATCGACGCGGCGGGGACCGAACTGCGCCTGTCCAACGGCCTGGAGGACAAGGCCGGGGTGAAGGAGCGCGTGGCCTCACGCCTGGAGCGCCTGGAACTGGGCCAGGCCAGGCAGCTGCGCCGCGGCACCGGCGTGCTGGCCACCATCGGCGCGGTGGCGCCGTTCGTGGGCCTGTTCGGCACCGTGTGGGGCATCATGAACAGCTTCATCGGCATCGCCCAGTCCAACACCACCAACCTGGCGGTGGTGGCACCGGGCATCGCCGAGGCGTTGCTGGCGACCGCGCTCGGACTGGTCGCGGCGATCCCGGCGGTGGTGATCTACAACCATCTCAGCCGCAGGCTGGCGGAACTGCGCGACCTGCTGGGCGATGTCTCGGCCGGTGTGCAGCAGCTGGTCTCGCGCGACCTTGACCGCAGCGGCGCGCCGAACGGCGCCAGCCTGCTGCATTTGGCGCGTTGAGGCCGGGCCATGGCGATCACCCGAGGCAGCCGCGCCGATGACGGCCTGGACGAGCAGCACGAGATCAACGTCACCCCCTTCATCGACGTGATGCTGGTGCTGCTGATCATCTTCATGGTGGCCGCGCCGCTGGCCACCGTCGATGTCCCGGTCGACCTGCCGGCCAGCACTGCCCAGCCGGCGCCCAAGGACCATGACTCAATCTATCTCACCGTGCAGCCGGACCTGTCGCTGCGGCTGAATCAGGATCCGGTCACCGCCCAGGCGCTGGGCTCGCGCCTGGATGCCTTGACTCAGGGTCATCACGACGAGCGCATCTTCCTGCGCGCCGACAAGGGCGTGCCCTATGGCGAGCTGATGTCCACCATGAACGCGTTGCGCGATGCGGGCTATCTCAAGGTCGCGCTGGTCGGCCTGGAGCATGGTCAGGGATGAGCGCCAGCCTGCCGAACATGGCGCCGCACGAAGGCCTGCGCTGGGGTGGCAGCCTGGGCTTGGTGCTGCTGGCGCATGCGCTGGCCGTGGCCGCGGTGTTGTGGTGGGGCGCGCGGGTGCGGCTTGTGGTGGCCGATGCCCCGCTGGAGGCGGTGCTGGTCGACCTGGCCCCGGAGCCGGTGACGCCGCCGGCTCCGCCGCAGGAGGTGCCGCAGGAGGTGCCGCCCGGCCCGCCGCAGCGCCAGCAGCAGCGCAGCCCGCCGCAGCCCAAGCCGCCACCGCCGCCGGATGTCGTCCCGGAGGTGGTCGAGCCCACGCCCCCGGCGCCAAGCCCGCAGCCGCCGGCCACCGAGGACATCGCCCAGAGCCTGGCGCCGCCCGCGGCCAAGTCGGTCGAGGCGCGCACCGCGGCGGCCCAGACCGCGGCCGGGCGCAGCGACGGCGCGCAGGCGACCTGGCAGGGCAAGCTGCTGGGCCACCTGCAGCGGCATCGCCGCTATCCGCAGCAGGCCCAGTGGCACCGCCAGGAGGGCGTGGTCTACGTGCGCTTCGAGGTGGATCGAGGGGGCAACGTGTCCGGCATCCGCCTGGGCCGCAGCAGCGGGCTGCCCGCGCTGGACGAGGAGGCGCTGGCGACGGTCAAGCGCGCCAGCCCAGTGCCCGCGCCGGCCGACGAGGTCGAGGGCGACCCGGTCGAAGTGATGGTGCCGGTGGAGTTCTTCCTGCGCCGTCGCTGAGCCGGATCGCTACAGCGTGCAGGCGAAGTAGCCCACGCGCTTGCCATTGGGCAGGTCGGCCTGGCCGACCTGCTCGAAGCCCAGGCGTCGATGGAATGCGACCGAACCCGGATTGGGCGGGTCAAGGTTGATTTCGCACACCAGGCGCGGCTGCTGTTGCGAGCGTGCCTGCAGTGCCAGCGCCGCGTACAGCGCGCCGGCCAGTCCTCGGCCCTGCATGTGCTCGGCCACCACCACGCGGTCGATGTAGACGAAGCGCTCGAAGCGTGCCGATAGCCAGGCGAAGTTCTGGTTGTCGTATGCGGCGTCCTGGTCCAGCGCGATCAGCAGGGCGTCGGCCTCGCCACAGGTCTGCGCGAAGCAGGCCATGTCGATGAGTTGCGAGAACTGCGTCGGCGTCTGCCACGACAAGGCCGCGGCGTGTGCGTTGTTGAGCGCCAGCAGCCCGGGCAGGTCGGCCGCGCCGACGTCACGGAAGCCGGCTGGCCCGCTCACGCGTCCAGCGCCACGCTGCTGCGCAGATTGCTGTCGCGCGCATGGCGCTCCAGCGCAAGTTCGATCAGGCGGGTGACCAGCTTGGGATAAGTCATGCCACTGGCCTGCCACAGCTTGGGATACATGCTGATGCGGGTGAAGCCGGGCAGGGTGTTGATCTCGTTGACCACGATCTCGCCGGCCGGCGTGAGGAAGACATCGACCCGTGCCAGCCCTGCGCACTCCAGCGCCTGGAAGGCGCGCAACGCCACCTGCTGGATGCGCAGTTGCGTATCGCCGTCGATGTCGGCCGGGACCACGATCTGCGCACCGTCCTCATGGATGTACTTGGTGTCGTAGGCGTAGAAGGCATCGTGCACGACGACTTCGCCACACACGCTGGCCTGCGGCGTGTCGTTGCCCAGCACGGCGCATTCGATCTCGCGACCGGCGATGCCCGCTTCCACCAGCACCTTGTGGTCGTACAGGAATGCCTGCGCCAGCGCCGCGTCGAAACCCGCCGCGTCGGTCACCCGGCTCACGCCGACCGAGGAGCCCTGATTGGCCGGTTTGACGAACAGCGTCGGCCCCAGGCGCTGGACCAGTTCGGCATGGGTCACCAAGCCTGCGCTGCGGCGGGTCAGGCAGACAAAGGGCGCCACCGCCAGGCCGGCATCGCGCAGCAGGCGCTTGGCCACGTCCTTGTCCATCGCCACCGCCGAGCCCAGCACGCCCGAGCCCACGAACGGCAGATTGGCCATGCGCAGCAGGCCCTGCAGCGAACCGTCTTCGCCCAGGGTGCCGTGGACGATGTTGAACACCACGTCGATCTGTCCCAGCGCGGTGGCCGGATCGACCGGGCGCAGCGGCTGCCGTGGGCTGCCAGGGATC
>DASWPO010000313.1:0-17375 GCA_036404015.1 Bordetella sp.
AGGGGCCGAGGGCGCCTGATGGCGCGCCCGAGCCCCTCCGATCAGGCCGGCCCCTCAGGCCCCAACGCCGCTGCGTCTCAAGAACCCTTCTTATGATGCGCCAGCAAACGCGCAATCGCATCCGCCAAGGGCCCGGGCCGCACGCTTTTCCCAAGGTCATCGAAGGCTTGCAGGGCATCCGCCCCCAGCGGCTGGACCGTCTTGGGCAGGCGGGCGGCACGGCTGCCGGGGCGCGGCATGCCGGCCTGGATGCGCACGGCGATCTCGTTGAGCAGCCAGCCGCGCGTGGCCAGCGCCTGGGCCAGGCTGGGCGCCATCTGGCGCAGCTTGGCGGCGTAGGCGGAGCCCGGAACCGCCAGTTCCAGGCGCTGGTTGTCGAGCTTGATGACCGCGCAGACCTCGCCCAGGCCCGGCGGCAGCAAGGCGGCCAGGGCCTGCTGTATCTGCAGGTGGCGCTGCGCCGTGGCCAGCACCCCGGCGCCACGCGTGTCGTGGCCCAGCCAGGACAGGGCGGTTTCCTGGGGGCGGCCGGCCTTGGAGCGAGGGCGTGGGGAAAAAGGCTTGTTCATGCGCGGGCAGGGCTTGATGGGTGTGATTATGCCCTTACCTGCTTGAAGGCGTACCCAGGTGACGGTAACCCGGGTGCGTTACACTCGACTGTTTCCTTCGTGCCGTACCAGAGACGCATGATTTCCCTGCTCAAAAAACTCATAGGCAGCCGCAATGACCGGCTGCTGAAGCAATACCGCAAGCTTGTCGGCCAGATCAACGCGCTCGAACCGCAAATGGCCGCGCTGTCGGACGAGGCGCTTGCCGCCAAGACCCAGGAATACCGTTCCCGCATCGAGCAGGGCGCCACGCTCGACGACCTGCTGCCCGAGGCTTTCGCCACGGTGCGCGAGGCCGGCAAGCGGGTGTTCGGCATGCGGCACTTCGACGTGCAGCTGTTGGGCGGCATCGCCTTGCACAACGGCAAGATCGCCGAAATGCGCACCGGCGAAGGCAAGACGCTGATGGCCACGCTGCCGGTCTACCTGAACGCGCTGGCCGGCAAGGGCGTGCACGTGGTCACGGTCAACGACTACCTGGCCCGCCGCGACGCGGAAACCATGGGCCAGCTGTACCGCTTCCTGGGCCTGTCCACCGGCGTGGTGGTGCCGCAGCAGGAAAACGAGGAAAAGATCGCGTCCTACCGCGCCGACATCACCTACGGCACGAACAACGAATTCGGCTTCGACTACCTGCGCGACAATATGGAGTACCGCGTCGAGGACCGCCGCCAGCGGCCGCTCTTCTACGCCATCGTCGACGAAGTGGACTCCATCCTGATCGACGAGGCGCGCACGCCGCTCATCATCTCGGGCCAGGCCGAGGACCATACCGACCTGTACGTGCGCATGAACTCGGTGCCGCCGATGCTCGCGCGCATGGCCGCCGAGCCCAAGCCCCAGGAACCCGAGCCCGAGGGCGACTACTGGGTCGACGAGAAGAGCCAGCAGGTCTACCTGTCCGAGGCCGGCCACGAGCACGCCGAGGAGCTCCTCTCCCAGAGCGGCATCCTGCCGGCCGGGGAATCGCTCTACGACCCGCGCCACATCGCGCTCATGCACCACCTCATGGTCGCCCTGCGCGCCCATACGCTGTTCTTCCGCGACCAGCAGTACGTGGTGCAGGACGGCGAGGTGGTCATCGTCGACGAATTCACCGGCCGCCTGATGGTCGGCCGCCGCTGGTCCGACGGCCTGCACCAGGCCGTCGAGGCCAAGGAAGGCGTGAAGATCGAGAATGAAAACCAGACCCTGGCCTCGATCACCTTCCAGAACTACTTCCGCATGTACGAGAAGCTGGCGGGCATGACGGGCACGGCCGACACCGAGGCCTACGAATTCCAGGAGATCTACACCCTGGAAACGGTCATCATCCCGACCAACAAGCCCATGGTCCGCAAGGACCAGAACGACCAGGTCTTCAAGACCCACCAGGAAAAGTACAACGCCATCCTGGAAGACATCCGCGACTGCCATGCGCGCGGCCAGCCGGTGCTGGTGGGCACCACCAGCATCGAGAACTCCGAACTGCTGTCGAGCTTGCTCAATCAGGCCAAGCTGCCGCACGCCGTGCTCAACGCCAAGCAGCACGCCCGCGAGGCCGAGATCGTGGCCGAGGCCGGCAAGCCGGGCCATATCACCATCGCCACCAATATGGCGGGCCGCGGCACCGACATCGTGCTGGGCGGCAGCATGGACAAGCAGATCGCCCTGATCCGCGCCGACGAGTCGCTGTCCGAGGCCGATCGCGAGGCGCGCATCCAGCAGGTGCGCGCCGACTGGAAACCGGCCAACGAGCAGGTCAAGGCCGCCGGCGGCCTGCGCATCATCGGCACCGAACGCCACGAGTCGCGCCGCATCGACAACCAGCTGCGCGGCCGCGCCGGCCGCCAGGGCGATCCGGGCTCGTCGCGCTTCTACCTGTCGCTCGAAGATCCGCTGATGCGCATTTTCGCGGGCGACCGCGTGCGCAGCATCATGGACCGCCTCAAGCTGCCCGAAGGCGAGCCCATCGAGGCCGGCATGGTGACGCGCTCGATCGAGACCGCGCAGCGCAAGGTCGAAGGCCGCAACTTCGACATCCGCAAGCAGCTGCTCGAATACGACGACGTGGCCAACGACCAGCGCAAGGTGCTCTACGCCCAGCGCAACGAGGTGCTCGAGGCCGGCTCGATCAGCGAGACCGTCGCCAGCCTGACCGAGTCGGTCATCACCGACCTGTTCCATGCCCACGTCCCGCCGGAGTCGGTGGAAGACCAGTGGGACGTGGCCGGCCTGCAGCAGGTGCTGGCCAACGATTGGCAGCTGCAGCTGCCGCTGACCGACATGCTCGAGGAAGAGCCCGACCTGGCCGAGGAAGACCTGCGCGAGCGGGTGCTGGCGGCGGCGCGCGAAGCCTATGCGTCCAAGATCGCCCTGGTCGGCCAGGAGTCGTGGTCGCAGTTCGAGCGTTCCATCATGCTGCAGGCCATCGACTCGAGCTGGCGCGAACACCTGTCGGCGCTGGATTACCTGCGCCAGGGCATCCACCTGCGCGGCTATGCGCAGAAGAATCCCAAGCAGGAATACAAGCGCGAGGCGTTCGAACTGTTCTCCGGCATGCTCGACCGCATCCGCAACGATGTGGTGCGCGTGCTGCTGACGGTGCGCGTGCAGTCGGCCGAACAGCTCGAAGAGGCCGAGGGCGAGACCGAGCAGATGCAGAACCTGCAGTTCCAGCACAGCGATCCCGACGCCGAACTGGCCGCCGTGGCGGCGCCGCAGGCGGCGGCTGTGCCGGCCGGCGCCGTCCCGCGCGTGGGCCGCAACGATCCTTGCCCCTGCGGCAGCGGCAAGAAATACAAGCAGTGCCACGGGAAGCTCACCTGATAGGGAGACCGCCATGTTGCATGCCGTCGGCAGCACCGAGTTCGATCACGCCGTGGTCATGGTGCGCGACCGGCTGGATGCGCTGGCCCCGCATTTCGAGCGCCAGGGCTTTCACCTGAGCGGCAAGGCGGTGCACAACCTCGGGTCGTGCAACCGCCTCATCGTGCTCGACGACACCTATATCGAGCTGCTCGGGTGGCCGCCCGGCGCTCCGCCGGCGCGCAAGGAAATCGCCGATTCGCCGCTGGGGCTGGACGCGCTGGTGTTTCGCACCAACGATGCGCGGGCCACCCACGGCCGCCTGCAGGCGGCCGGCTTCGCGGTGAACCCCATGCAGGTGCTGACCCGTCCGGCCGAGTTCGACGGCGGCGCGGTGGAGGCCTGTTTTCATACCGTGCGTTTCGCCGAGCAGCCGGTGGCGGGTTTTCGCCTGTATTTCTGCCGGCACCTCACGCCCGAGTATGTGTGGACGCCCGCCTTGATGCGGCACCCCAACGGCGCCCGCAGCCTGCGCCGCATCGAGGTGCGCGCGGCCGATGCCCAGGCGGTGGCCCAGCGCCTGGCGCTGGTGGCCGACGTGCGGGCCGTGGCCGCCGAAGGCGGCTGGGACGTGCCGCTGGCCAATTTGCGCATCCACGTGGCCAGCGATGCGCGGGCCGGCGTGCCGCGCATCGCCGCGCTGGGCCTGGAAAACCGCGATGGCGCCCGCTATGCGCTGGACACCGGGCTGGAATAGCGGATTACTGCCGCGCGGGCAGCAGGTTCACGCCGGTGGCGATGTGCGCTTCGGCCACGCCGTAGACATGCAATGAGATGGCCACGCCGCTGCCGCCGTTGCCCAGGCAATGGGTCTGCTGCAGGCCAGGCATGGCCGTGAAGATATCGCCCGGCTTGCGGGTGATCCGGCTGTTGACCGACAGGTCCTGGGTGGCCGGGTCCCAGTCGTAGAGGGTTTCCGACATTTCGCCCTGCAGCACGCGGTAGGCGCACCAGGTCTTGTGGCCGTGCACCGGGCTGTATTGGCCCGGGCGCCACACCAGATAGACGATCGTGAAGCGGCCGCTCGGGTCGGCGTAGGCCACGTGGCGGCAGTAGCGGTCGGGCGACCCGTCGCGCAGCGCCCGCGGCAGGGCGTCCAGCAGCTTGTCGGCCTGCCGCAGGTGCGCGGCCATCCGCCGCAGCAGGGCCGAGGCGGCTTCCTGCTCGGTCCTGTCGGCGGCGGCGGACAGGGCCCGTAGCGAGGCGTTCGGGGCGATGGCGGGTATGGCGGCGGTTAGCATGGCAATATCGGGTAAACGCGGGATAGGAGCATTTCCATATCCTAAAGTGCCGGGTATGGAATAAATTTGCCTAATGCCGGCGGCTTTCGGGCCAGAGGGAAATTTTTTTCCGCCGGCGCCAAGGAGACCTCCCGTGGACCAGACGGACATCAAGATCCTGAGCATCATGCAGAAAAATGCCGACCTGTCGGTGGCCGAGATCGCCGAGCAGGTCAACCTGTCGGTGACGCCATGCTGGCGGCGGATTCAAAAGCTCAAGGAAGACGGGGTCATCACCCGCAACGCGGTGGTGCTCAACCCCAAGGCCCTGGGGCTCAACCTGACGGTTTTCGTGTCCATCCGCACCAGCCAGCACAATGCCAAGTGGACGCAGAACCTCATGGGCGCCGTGATGGCGCTGCCCAATGTGGTGGAGTTCCACCGCATGGCGGGCGACATCGACTACCTGTTGAAGGTGGTGGTCGAGGACATGGCCGCCTACGACCGCTTCTACCGCCGCCTGATCGACGCGGTCGACCTGCTGGACGTCAGCGCCAGCTTTTCCATGGAAATCATCAAGAGCACCATGGAGCTGCCGCTGAACGCCGGGTGACTTACGGGTTGACCGGGAGCGCCGGCAGGGGGCGGCTGCGGCGGGCCTCGTCGGTGGCCACGTAGGTCAGCGTCGCCTCGGTGACCTTGACGACCTCGGCGTCCAGGCGCTGGCGCTGGGCGTAGACGTCCACTTCGACGGTGATCGAGGTGGTGCCGGTCTTGATGACCTTGGCGTAGAAGCTGAGCAGGTCGCCCACGAACACCGGCTGCTTGAACACGAAGGCGTTCACGGAGATGGTGGCCACCCGGCCGGCCGCGCGGCGCGAGGCCGGGACGGCGCCCGCGATGTCGACCTGCGCCATGATCCAGCCGCCAAACACGTCGCCGTGGATGTTCGAGTCCGCCGGCATGGGCATGACGCGCAGGACCGGCTGCTCGTCGGGCAGCGTGACGAAGGGATGGGGGTTGGGCGCAGTGGACACGGTTTTGCTCCGATGGATGGGACGACCGCCGCACGGGGCGGGAACCATTGATTATGCAGCAAAACCCTGGCGCCCGTGCCCGCCGGAAGGGCGCCGCGGCCGATGGCCGAGCCGCCGCGGGGCCGGCCGTGCAAGCGGCTGTCAGACGGCCAACTGCACGATGGCGTAGCCGCCCAAGATCAGCCAGACATAGAGAATGGCGCCCAGCACCAGCACGCGGGGGCCGGCCTTGCGGATCTGGGCGAAGCGGGTCTCGATGCCCATGGCGGTCATGGCCATGGCGAGCGCGAAGACATCCAGGCGGCGCACGGCGGTGACGAGCCACTCGGGCAGCACGCCCAGCGAGTTCACCAGGCCCAGGACCAGAAAGCCCACGGCAAACCAGGGTATGGGCAGTTTGGCGGCGCCCTGCTTGCCGTCCTGGCCGGCGGCGCGGGTGCGGCTGGCCAGCCACAGGCCCAGCACCAGGAGCACCGGCACCATCAGCACCACGCGGGTCATCTTGACGATGGTGGCGACTTCGGTGGTGGCCGGGTCGATATTGCTGGCCGCGCCGACGACCTGGGCCACTTCGTGGATGGTGCCGCCGATGTAGATGCCCAGCGCGTGGCTGTCGGCGAAGTGCAGCCAGCCTGCGTGATAGAACACCGGGTAGAGGAACATCGACAGCGTGCCGAACAGCACCACGGTGGCGACGGCCACGGCGCTTTTGTGCGGCTCGGAGCGCAGCGCGGATTCGAAGGCCAGCACCGCGGCGGCGCCGCAGATGGCGCTGCCCGAGGCGGTGAGCAGTGCGGTGTCGCGGTCCAGTCCCAGGAGGCGCTGGCCCACGAAGGCGCCGATGAGCAGGGTGCCCAGCACGATGGCCACGGATACGGCCAGGCCCGGCAGGCCGACGGCGACGATCTGCTGCACGCTGATGTTCAGGCCGTAGAACGCCACGGCCAGGCGCAGCAGGCGCTTGGCCGTGAAGGTGATGCCGGCATTCCACTCGACCGGCATGGTGCCGCGCAGGAAGTTGCCGTACAGCATGCCGCAGACGATGCCGACCACCAGCGGCGAGAAGCCCAGGCGGTGGATGAGGGGCAGGTCGGACAACTGCACGACGGCCACGGCCATCAGGGCGACGAACAGGATGCCGTTGAGCCGGTTGCGGCTGGGCGTGGCGGACAGGGGCAGGGACGTGGCGCTCATGGTGGTCAAATAAGTAAATAACCTGGAGAAATATTAATTCCCGGCCAATTATCTGAAAAATCTTTATTTTTTATAGTTATCATCGGATTTTCAGATATCTGGCCATGACTCCGGATCAACTGCTCACCTTCGCCGCCGTGGCGGATGCCGGCAACATCAGCCGGGCCGCCCAGGTGCTGCACCTGTCCCAGCCCGCCGTGTCGGGCCAGTTGCGCATGCTGCAGGACTGGTTCGGCGAGCCGCTCTATCACCGCCAGGGGCATGGCATCGCCCTGACGTCCGCCGGCGAACGCCTGGCCGAGCAGGCGCGGCAGCTGCGGCAGATCTATCTGCGGGCCCAGGCCGTGCGCAACTCATGGCGCGACCTCGAGGCCGGTTCGCTGCGGCTGGGGGCCAGCACGACGCCGGCCAGCTATCTGCTGCCCGGACTGGTGGCCGAATTCCACCGCCGCTATCCCACGGTCAGCCTGAACCTGTCCGACGGCAACACGCAGCAGATCGTCGAGCGCCTGCCCGGGCTGGACATGGCCTTCATCGAGGGCGACGTGCCCGCGGGCCTGCCGGCCAGCACGGCCGTGCATGCCTGGCACGAGGATGAGGTCGTGGCCGTGGTGCAGGCCGGGCATCCGCTGGCCGGCCGGCAGGCCGCCGCCCTGCAGGAGATCGCCGCCTGGCCCCTGGTGATGCGCGAGCCGGGCTCGGGCGTGCGCAGGCTGGTCGAGCAGGCCTGCGCCGAGGCCGGCCTGTCGGTGGCGGCCGGGCTGGAACTGGCAGGGGTGGAAGGCGTGAAGCAGGCCGTGCGGGCCGGCCTGGGGGTGGGTTTCGTGTCGGCGCTGTCGATGCGGCACGAGGGCGGCGCGCTGGTCGCGGTGCACGTGGCGCCCCGGCCGCTGACGCGGACCCTGAACATCCTGGTGCCGCACGCCGATACGTCGGCCCGCGCCACGCAGCGGTTCCTGGCGCTGTGCCTGGTGTGATGCGGGCATGGCCGGCTCCTGGGGCGGAGCCGGCCATGCCCGTCCGGCTTACTTGGCCAGGCGCTTGAGCGCCAGCTCGACCCAGTAGGTCGCGCCCAGCGGCAGCAGCTCGTCGTTGAAGTCGTAGCTGCCGTTGTGCAGGGTGCAGGGGCCCATGCCGTGGCCGTGCTCGCGGTGGTCGCCGTCGCCGTTGCCGATCCAGACGTAGCAACCGGGTTTTTCCAGCAGCATGTAGGAGAAGTCCTCGGCGCCCATGGTCGGCGTGACGTGGTCGTCCACGTTGGCCTCGCCCACGATGCCGCGCATCACTTCCGCGCAGAAGGCGGCTTCTTCCGCGTCGTTGATGGTGGGCGGATAGTTGCGGTTGAAGACGAAGTCGACTTCGCAGTTCATCGCGGCGGCCGTGTGTTCGGCGATCTCGCGCATGCGGCGCTCGATGAGGTCGGTCATCTCGGTGGTGAAGGTGCGCACGGTGCCGCGCAATTCGGCGTCGGTGGGGATGACGTTGTCGGCGCTGCCGGCGTGGATCTGCGTGATGCTGAGGACCGCGCCTTCGAGCGGGTGGCGGTTGCGCGAGACGATGGTCTGCATGGACAGCGCCATCTGCGCGGCCGCCATGATGGGGTCGTTGCCCAGGTGCGGCATGCCGCCGTGGGCGCCCTTGCCCTTGACGACGATGGAGAACTCGTTGGCCGAGGCCATGATGGGGCCGGCCGTCACGCCGAAGCTGCCGGCCGCAAAGCCGGGCCAGTTGTGCATGCCGAACACGGCTTGCATGGGGAACTTGGTGAACAGGCCGTCCTGGATCATGCGCTGGGCGCCGGCGCCGCCTTCCTCGGCGGGCTGGAAGATCAGGTAGACCGTGCCGGCGAAGTCGCGGTGCTGCGACAGGTAGCGCGCCGCGCCCAGCAGCATGGCGGTGTGGCCGTCGTGGCCGCAGGCGTGCATCTTGCCGTTGTTCTGGCTGCGGTGTTCGAAGGTGTTGAGCTCCTGCATGGGCAGGGCGTCCATGTCGGCGCGCAGGCCGATGGCGCGCGGGTTGGCCCGGTCCTCGGGCTGCTTGCCGCGGATGATGCCGACCACGCCGGTGCCGCCCAGGCCGCGGTCGATGTCGATGTCCCATTCCTGCAGCTTGGCGGCGACGATGTCGGCCGTGCGGAATTCTTCGTAGGAGAGCTCGGGGTGCGCGTGGATATCTCGCCGGACGCGGGCGATCTCTTGCTGCCAGGCGACGATGGGTTCGATGAGTTTCATGGGGGATGAAGCGCGTGCCGCGCTGTGAGAAAAGTACTTCCCAAGGGTATCATCAACGCCCAAAATTCATAATCCGGAGACTTCCTTATGCTGCGTCCCTGGCTGGCGCATTATCCGGCGGAGGTGCCGGCCGAGATCCCGCCGCATGACTACGCCTCGCTGACCGACCTGCTCGACCGCGCCTGCCGGCGGCATGCGGGGCGCACCGTCTGCCGCTTCATGGGCAGCGACATCAGCTATGCCGAACTCGATGCCAAGGCCGCGGCCTTCGCGGGCTGGCTGCAGGCGCGCGGCCTGCGGCGCGGCGAGCGGGTGGCGCTGATGATGCCCAATGTGCCGGCGTATTTCGTCGCCCTGCTGGGCGTGCTGCGCGCGGGCCTGGCCGTGGTCAACGTCAACCCGCTCTATACCGCCAACGAGCTGGGGCACCAGCTGCGCGACTGCGGCGCCGGCGCCATCGTGATCCTCGAGAGCTTCGCGCACGTGCTGCAGCGCACGGAAAACATCCCCGACCTGCGCCATGTGGTGGTGGTCGCGCCGGGCGACATGCTGGGCGCGTTCAAGGCGCCGCTGGTCAATTTCATCGCCAAGCGCGTCAAGAAGCGCGTGCCGGCCTGGCGCATCGAGGGCGCGCACCGCTGGGCCGGCGTGATGCGCTCGCGCAAGCCTTATGCGCCGGTGCCCGTGCAGGCGGACGACCTGGCCGTGCTGCAGTACACGGGCGGCACGACCGGCCTGCCCAAGGGGGCGATGCTCACGCACGGCAACCTGGTGGCCAACGTGCTGCAGGTGGCGGCCGTGGCCCGCCCGGCCCTGGGCGATCTGGGCGGCCCGCCGCAGACGATCCTGGGGGCGCTGCCGCTCTACCACGTGTTCGCCATGACGGTATGCGGCCTGTTCTGCATGCACGCGGGCATGCGCAATCTGCTCATCATCAATCCGCGCGACCGCACCGCCCTGATCCATGCCTGGCGCAAGACGCCCGTGCACCTTTTCCCGGGCGTCAACACCCTGTTCAACGGGCTGCTGAGCCACACGCAGTTCGCCAGCCTGGATTTCTCCGCGCTGCGCATGACGTTCGCGGGCGGCATGGCGGTGCAGGCCTCGGTGGCCGAGCACTGGTCCCGGGTGACGGGCGGGGCCCTGATCGAAGGCTACGGCCTGTCGGAAACCTCGCCGGTGGCCACGGTCAATCCCACCAACAGCACGTCCTACAGCGGCACCGCCGGCCTGCCTTTGCCCTCGACGGACGTGGCCATCCTGGACGAGGCCGGCGCGGCCTTGCCGATCGGCGAAGTGGGCGAGGTGGGCATACGCGGCCCGCAGGTCATGAAGGGCTATTGGCGGCAGCCCGAGGAAACCTGGGCCGTCATGACGCCCGACGGCTTTTTCCGCACGGGCGATATCGGCGTGCTGGACGAGCGCGGCTGCCTGAGCCTGGTCGACCGCAAGAAGGACATGATCACCGTGGCCGGGTTCAAGGTGTACCCCAACGAAGTCGAGGCGCTGGTCGCCACGCACCCCGGCGTGCTGGAGTGCGCCGTGGTGGGCGTGCCCAGCCGGCATTCGGGGGAGTCGGTGCGCCTGTATGTCGTGCGGCGCGATCCAGCCCTGACCCAGGGGCAGCTGATGGCCTGGTGCCGCCAGCGGCTCGTGGGCTACAAGCGGCCGCGCCGGGTGATTTTTCGCGACGAATTGCCCAAGACCAATGTGGGCAAGATACTGCGCCGGGCCTTGCGCGAGGCCTAGCTGGCCCCGCCTGGCCTGCCTCAGGCCAGGGGCTCGAGGTGCGGCGCGATCATGGCGGCGAGGTCTTTATAGACGGCGGGGTTGCCCGCCACCACGCGCCCGCCGATGGGCCAGGGGTCGGCCAGGTGCATGTCAGTGCAGCGGCCGCCCGCTTCGCGCACGATCAGCGTGCCGGCCGCCACGTCCCAGGGGGCCAGGCCCATTTCCCAGTAGCCGTCGAAGCGGCCGCAGGCCGTCCAGGCCAGGTCCAGCGCGGCCGCGCCCAGGCGGCGCACGCCGCGCGAGGTGTTGATGGCGGCATGCAGCATGGGCATGTACTGGTCGGCGAAGGTGAAGTCGCGGAACGGAAAGCCCGTGGCCACGACGGCTTCGCTCAGGCCCGCCGTGCGCGAGCAGCTGATGCGCCGGCCGTTGAGCCAGGAGCCGATGCCGTAGACGCCGGTGAACAGCTCTTCGCGGCAGGGGTCGTAGATCACGCCGACCACGGGGGTGTCGACCGCGATGGGCTCGCCCACCGACAGCGGCGTGCCGGCGTGCGCGATCAGCGCGATGGACACGGCGTATTGCGGAATGCCATGCAGATAATTGGTGGTGCCGTCGAGCGGGTCGATGTACCAGGTGGCCGGGCCTTGCGGCACGCCGCCGGTTTCTTCCGCCACGATGCCCAGGCCCGGCATGCGGGACTTGAGCACCTCGATGACGGCCGCCTCGGCTTCGCGGTCGGCCTGGGAGACCAGGTCGTTGCGCGCCTTGTGGTCGATGACGAGGTCGGCGCGATTGTGCGAGTACGACTGCAGGATGGCCGCGCCGGCATGCGCCGCGCAGACCGCCGCATCGATGGCCGCGCCCAGGTCGATCGATGAATGCTTGGAAGTCGTCGTGTTCTGCATGCCTGCAGTGTAAGCCCGCCGATGTTGCCGGGTCGCGTAGTCGGGCGTGATTGCGCGCTTGCGCGTGGCGCACAGCCAACGTTGTTGCAGGCTTCTGGTATGTTGGCGGCAACTTTGCGATTTTCTATGTCTTCTTCCTACATACCTTTGCAGCCGGCCGATCTGTCGCTGGATGAAGCGGGGCGTCCCTACAGCGTGTCCTACGGCGATGTCTATCATTCGCGCGCCGGCGCGCTGGGCCAGGCCGAGCAGGTGTTCCTGCGCGGCAACGGGCTGCCGCAGCGCTGGCGCGGCCGCAGCCGGTTCACGGTGTGCGAGACCGGGTTCGGGCTGGGCCTGAACTTCCTGGCGCTGTGGCGCGCCTGGCGGGCCGATCCGCAGCGTCCGGCGCGGTTGCACATGGTCTCGATCGAAGGGCATCCTTTCGAGCAGGCTGCCTTGCGCGAGGCATGGAGCCGGCATATGCCGCAGGAACTGCAGGCCTACGCCGACCAGTTGGCCGCCCAGTGGCCGCCGCTTCTGCCTGGCCTGCACAGGCTGGAATTCGAGGATGGCGCCGTCACGCTGACGCTGGCTTTCGGCGAGGCGGCCATCGTCGCGCCGCGCCTGTCGGCGCGCGTCGACGCCTATTTTTTCGATGGGTTCGCGCCCAGCCGCAACCCGGCCATGTGGTCGCCCGAGTTGCTGGGCACGCTGTCCCGGCTGGCTGCGCCCGACGCCACGCTGGCCACCTGGGCCAGCGCGGGCCATGTGCGGCGGGCGCTGGCCCAGGCCGGTTTTGCCGTGACGCGCCAACCAGGCTATGGCAAGTGGCATATGACAGTGGGCGCGCGCGCACCGCAAACCGGGCCCGGCCCGGACCTGCCCGACGATGACGCGGCGTCGGTGCTGGTGGTCGGCGCGGGCCTGGCCGGCGCCGGCGTGGCGCGGGCCCTGGCGCTGCGCGGCCGGCGCGTGACGGTGCTGGCCCCCGAAGCGAACGCCGGCGCGCATCGCGGCCACCTGGCGGCCGCGCTGACGCCGGTGATCGCGCGCGACGACAATCCGCGAGCCCGGCTGTCGCGGGCCGGCAGCCTGCGCGCCTTGCGGCGCTGGGCCGGCCTGGACGACGCCGTGCGTCGCTGCGGCACCCTGCAGCTCGAGCGCGATGCCGGACGCGCCGCGGCCCTGGCGCAAGCCTTGGCCGACCTGGCTTTCCCGGCATCGTGGGCGCGGGCCGTCGATGCGGACGAGGCAGGGCGCCTGGCGGGCCTGGCGGTGTCGCGCGGCGGCGTCTACTTTCACGATGGCCTGCTGGTGCGGCCCGACCGGCTGGTGTCGGCCTTGCTGTCCGGGCCGGGCCTGGTTCGCATCGCCGGGACGGCGGCGGGCATCAGGCCGGCCGGGGGCCTGTGGCAAGCCTGCGATGCGCAAGGCCGGGTGCTGGCCGAAGCAAGCCAGGTCGTGCTGGCCTGCGCCGCGCAAGTGCCGGCGCTGCTGCAGGCCAGCGGCTTGCTCGAACCCCTGCCCAGGCTGGCGCAGATGCATGCCCTGGCCGGCGAGGTGACGCAGGTGCCCGCGGCCGTGTTGCAGGGCGGGCCGCGCTGCATCGTGGGTGGCGAGGGGTATTTGCTGCCCGAGGTGGCGGGCTGGTGCGTGGCGGGCAGCACCTATGTGCACGGCGCCAGCCAGGCGCAAGTCGAGCCGCAGGGGCAGCGCGTCAACCTGGACAAGGCGGCAGGTTTATTGGGGGTGGAGCATGGGCGGGCCTTGCGCACGCTGCCGGTTGGCGGCCTGCCTGGCTGGGCTGGCTGGCGGGCCGTGCTGCCCGGCCGGCTGCCGGCCGTAGGACCCCTGGCTCACGCCCGCGGCGTCTGGCTGGCGACCGGCTATGCCTCGCGCGGTTTGAGCTGGTCGGCCCTGGCGGGAGACCTGATTGCCGCCTGGCTGTGCGGCGAACCGCTGCCCCTGGAAACCGACCTGATCGCGCAGATTCTGCCGCGTTAATGACGCCATAAAGCCCGCATCGCAGCCGGTCCGGGCACCGCGGATTTGTGGCGCGATTCGGACCCCCGCGCAGGGCTCGAGGGGCGCCGAGTTTATTTCAAAAGACAAATCCGTCAAAATAGAGGCTTTTGTAGCTTTTTGGCCCACTGCTGGGGGATGCCTTCCGTGCCGCCTAAGTCTGACTTAGCCCAATTTGTCCCGCTTGAAACCGCTGAGCTGTTGACGAGCCGTCCCAGCCGCTTCGATTTCGATGCGGCTGGCGGCTTGCACCTGGTGATCGAGGCCCATGCGCCCGGCGTGTTCCGCCTGCGCTGCGGCGACCCGGCCTTGCTGTCCGACGAAAAAGCCAGCGCCCGCACGCGCGCCCTGGCCGAAATGCTGCTGGCCCGGCAGGAGGCCGTGGGCGAAGCCACCGCCGCCCCCTACTCGGGCGGCTGGCGCATCGAGCAGGGCGACGTCACGCTCGACGTGCTGCTCGAGCCCTTGCGCATCGTGCTGTCGCGCGGCGGCCATGTCGTGCTGGCTTCCGATGCCTCGGAAACCGCGTTCGCCCACTATGCGCTGGACGATGCCGACGCCGCGACCTGGACGGCGGCCTTCGCGCTCAAGTCCGGCGAGCGCATCTACGGCTTGGGCGAAACCCCGGGCGACCTCAACCGCAGAGGCGAGGCCGTGGTGTCCGACGACCCCGAGCACCGCGCCCTGCCGCTGGCCTGGAGCCCGCGCGGCTGGGGGGTCTATGCCAATACCCTGCGCCGCGTCGAGCACGCGCCGGGCATCGCGCCCGCGGGGTCGGCCTATGTGCTGACCCTCGACGATCCGGTGCTGGACCTCTTTCTCTTCGCCGGCGAGCCCGGCGAAATCCTCAACCAATACACGGCGTTGACGGGCCGCGCCGGCCAGCCCGGCCTGTGGGCCATGGGCGCCTGGCTGCAGCAGGCGCCGGGCGAGATGCCCACGCAGACGGCCGGGCTGATCGAACGCCTGCGCACGCACCAGATCCCGTTGGACGTAGTGTCGCTGGCGCTGCCGGCGGCCTGGGGTTTCCAGGCCGACAAGCCCGTGCTCGAATGGGACAGCCAGCGCTTTCCGGATGCCAAGCAGATGCTGGCGCTGTTCCACAAGCACCATGTGCATGTGTCGGCGCCCGGCTTCCCGGGCGTGTCGCAGGGCAGCCCGCTGTTCGAAGAGCTGGAAGACCGCGGCTGGCTGCTGGCCAACGACGCGGGCGGCGCGCAGGTGTTCGAGGGCCATCCGGCCACGGGCGGGCAGCCCTACGGCCTGCTCGATCTCACGCACCGCGATGCCTACGTCCTCTGGGTGGAGCGGCATCGCCAGCAGGTCGAGGACGGCCTGGATGCGCCGGCCTGCAGCGCGCAGATCGACATTCCCGACGGCGTGAGCGCCCGCAGCGGCGAAAGCGGCGCTTCCTTGCGCACGCAATACCCGCTCCTGGTGCGCCGCGCGCTGTTCGACGCCGTAGCCGGCCACAAGGTGCCGCCGGAAGGCGTGATTCCCAGCACCGATCTCTTTCCCGCCGCCCAGCGCCTGCCCTGGCAGGCCGGGCCGCAGGTGCCCAACAGCTGGGCCGGCCTGGAGCACAGCCTGCGCACGGCGCTGTCGGTCGGCGCCAGCGGCCTGCCGGTGCAGACGCACAATATCGGTTCGGTGTCGGCGCCGCTCGACGGCATGGACGCCGAGCTGTACCTGCGCTGGCTCGCCATGGGCGTGTTCTCGGCCAACTTCAGCTTCCAGGGCATCGACGGGCTGATGCCCTGGGCTTTCGGCGACGCGGTGCTGGGCCAGGTGCGCACCTGGATGAACTGGCGCTACCGCCTGATACCCTATGTGCTGGGCGCGATCGAGGACGCCGCGCGCACGGGCCTGCCGGTGCAGCGTTCGATGGCCATGTCGTTCCCGAACGATCCGGACGCCCACGCCTGGGACTTGCAATACCTGCTGGGCCCGGCCCTGCTGGTGGCGCCGATCACCCAGCCCGGCAGCGAGGTCAAGGTCTACCTGCCCAAGGGCGAGGCCTGGTGGGACCTGAACACGGGGCACCGCTACGAGGGCGGCACGGTCTGGACGCTGGCCTGCGGGCCGGAGCAGTACCCGGTGTTCGGCCGCGAAGGCCATATGCTCTGCCTGGGGCCATTGGCCCAGCACGCGGGCGAGTTCAACTCGGCCCGCATCCTCGACGAGGTCTGGATGTTCGGCATGCCGCTGCACAACCCGGTGGTGATGCGCAACAAGATCCGGGTGATGCAGATGCAGGGGTCCAGCTATATCAAGGGGCTGGAAGGGTTGAAGATCCTGCCTTCCGAAGGGTTGGAGGTGAAGCGGCGCGGGGCTGAGGTCAGGATTTCCCGGGCGCGTTGATTTATTTGAGTTCTTGAGTCGTTTTTCGGCCTCGGGCCAAGTCTGCGGCCCGATCGGCGGGGCTCGGGCGCGCCATCAGGCGCCCTCGGCCCCCTTCGGGGGCTTCCCCCGCCTCAAAGGGCCGGAGACTTGGCCCGAGGCCGAAAAACTCAGATCGGATGATAAATTCCGCAGCCTTCTAAATAACCAAAAATAATAAAAACAGTCCAATTCTGTTGTTCTTAAGTAAATGAGGGCGAGTCATAATCGCCTGTCTCATGATTCATATCCAAAATTTATCCAAGACCTACGCCACGCCGCATGGCCGGTTCGAGGCCCTCAAGGGTATCGACCTGCGCATCGAGCAAGGCGAGGTTTTCGGCATCATCGGGCCGAGCGGCGCAGGCAAGAGCACGCTGGTCCAGTGCATCAACCTGCTCGAGCGGCCCGACCAGGGCAGCATCACGCTGGGCGGTCAATCGCTGACGGGACTTTCCGAGTCGCAGCTGCGCGCGCAGCGCCGCCGCATCGGCATGGTGTTCCAGGGCTTCAACCTGCTGGCCCGCCGCACGGTGTACGCCAATGTGGCGCTGCCGCTGGAAATCGCCGGCGTGCCGGCTGCCGGGATCCCCGCGCGCGTGGAGCGCCTGCTGGAGCTGGTGGGGCTGTCGCACCTGCGCGACCACTATCCCAGCCAGATCAGCGGCGGGCAGAAGCAGCGCGTGGGCATTGCACGCGCGCTGGCCAACAAGCCGGACGTGCTGTTGAGCGACGAGGCGACGTCGGCGCTGGACCCGGAGACCACGCACAATATCCTGGCCCTGCTGCGCGACATCAACCGCAAGACGGGCGTCACGGTGGTGATGATCACGCACCAGATGGAAGTGGTGCGCGAGATCTGCGACCGGGTGGCCGTGCTGTCGCAGGGCCGGGTGGTCGAGGTGGGCCCCACGCACGAGATATTCGCCACGCCGAGCCACGACGTGACGCGCGCCATGGTGTCGGCCGCCACGGCTTCCGACCTGACCGGCGCCACGCTGGACGTAGTGCGCGAGCGCATCGCGGCCTTGCCGCCGGGGCGCGCGGCGCGGCTGCTCAAGCTGTCGCTCACGGGCAGCTCGGCCGGTTCGCTGCTGTCGGACCTGGCGCGCGACTATGGGCTGGACCTGAACCTGGTGCAGGCCCGCGTCGAAGACATCCAGGGCGTGGCGGTGGGCACGGTGTTCGTGCTGGCCCAGGGCGCCCAACAGACCTT
>DASWPO010000314.1:0-20631 GCA_036404015.1 Bordetella sp.
CGACATCGTTGTTGGCGAATGCAATCGCCTGGGCCATGATCCTGCTCCCTCATGCCTGATGCATCCATCTGAGCAATGGGGCATTTCAGGTTCATGACGCGGCGGCGGGCATTCACGATCGGTAGCAAGAAAGCCGCTGCATGGGTAGCGGCGACCTGTCCGGAACCCGGCGCCGCCCCTAGGTGGAGAGTCCGGCCGCCGGCCTGCGGATCATCGCCCAGCCCAGCGCGTAGAAGCAAAGCCCGCCGATCACCAGGCAGGCCATCATGCAGGCAAAGCCGCTTGCAAAGGAGTGGGTGGACTGGACCAGGTAACCCACGATGGACGGCGCCAGCAGCCCGCCGATCTGGCCGCCCACGTTGACGAATCCGGCCATCGTGGCCCGGCCGGCGACCGGCGCCAGGTCGAGCATCAGCGACGACCAGGGCGCGAAGCTGCCGTACAGGCACAAGGCCACCGCCGACAAGCCCGCCACGCAGGCAGCCGCGCTACCGGCGATGGAGGCCAGGTAGAGGGCGCAGGCGGCCACGACGTAGGCCGAACCGAGCAACGCCGCACGGTGGCGGTAGAGCCGGCGGTTGCTCAGCCATCCGAACAGCACCAGGCCCAGGAAGCCGCAGAAGTAGGGAATGGACGCCGCCACCCCCAGGCCCTTGAGGTCGATGTGGCGTTCGATGGAGAGGTAGCTGGGCAGCCACCCCAAAAAGGCCCAGAAGCCCATATTGAAACCCATGAAGCCGAAGAACAGCAGCCAGCTGGTCGGCCGGCTGGCAATCAGCGCCAGCAGCGCGCGCCAGCCCAGGCCGGCTGCCGGCGTCTCAGTGTCCTGCAGCACCGTCAGGCGGCGCTGGTCGGGAACCGCGACGAGCACGATCAAAGCCACCACCAGGCCCGCGGCGGCGAACCACCAGAACAATTGCCGCCAACCGACCAGGCCCAACAGCCAGGTGCCCACGGGCGCGGCCAGTGCCGGGCCCAGGGCAAGCGCGGTGAACCACACCGCATTGGCGCCCGCGCGTTCACGGAACGAAAAATTGTCACCGACGATTTTGTAATAAGCCGAATTGGACGAACCCTCGGCCGCGCCGAAGCAGATGCGGACCAGTATCAGGCCGGCCACCGAGGAAACCATGCCGGTCATGGCCGTGAAAAAAGACCAGACCAGCGGCGCCACGATCATCAGCGCCTTGGCGCCGAAACGGTCGGCAAGGTAGCCGCCCGGCAGCTGCATCAGCAGATAGCCCAGCGTGAAGGCGCTGAGGATGAAGCCGAACGATGTCGGGCTTATCCCCAAAGAATGCATTATCGTCGGACCCGCAATGGCGATATTGACGCGATCCATGTAATTGACCAACTGGGTGATCCAGATGACCGCCAGTAGCTGATAGCGCGAACTCATCCGTGCTCCTCCTCCGAGTTGACGGGTAGGCCTGATGGCCGCGCCGCTGGGTCTCCTGGTTTTTTGGTTGATCATGGTTGGCGCGCCACGGCATGGCGGCCACCGGTGAAAACGTCCAGGTAGACGGCAAATTAATGCACAATGCATCTTATGGCTGGCGGAAACGGCATGTCAAGCTACGGGGAGCCGGCCATCAGACCGCCCGGGACGGGTGAAACACTGCCGCGTGGTGCCCAATCCGCTGGGCCGCGCAGGAAAGGGGGAGCAGCAGGGGTGCGGGCCGGAATGGGTGATCGAGCGGCCCGGGCGATGGCCGCGTGAACACACGCTAGAATTTCCCATCTCCAGGACGCCAGGTTTGAGGTAATACATTACATGTTCGTGGACCAGACATCGCTTCTGCTCGCCCTCGGCATTGCCTCGTTCGCGCTGTCATGCACCCTGTTGGTCACTTGGCTTTTCACCCGCACCGATCCGTTCATCCTGACCTGGGCCCTCGGCACCTTCGTCCTGGTCTTCGCCTTTGCCTGTTTTTCAATCTATGCGGTCAATTTCAACGCACTGCTCGGCCTGGTCTCGAACTTCCTGCTGACCTCGAGCTTCGTCATCCTCTACGGCGCGTCGTGCCTGTTCACCGAACAACGCCTGCCGATACGGCGCGTGGCGATCATCGAAACGAGTTGCCTGCTGCTTCTGGGCCTGCCCGTCGCGTTCGGCTTCACCGCGCTCGGCGCCCTGGCCGGCAACCTGCTCAACGCGGGCCTCCTGTTGCTGACGGCGCGCAAATTCTGGGTCGGCCGCCACGAAACGCCCGTGTGGATCGTGGGCATCGTGATCTTTTATACGCTCGCCGCCCTGTCGTTCCTCCCCTGCGCGGCCATGATCTATCTCAAGGGGCCGCTGGTGCTGAGAGCCCCGCCCAGCGGCTGGGCCGAAGATCTCAATTCCATCGTCGGGCTCATCGGCATAACCGGCATCGGCGCCCTGTCGCTGGCGCTGAACCAGGCGCGCAGCGCCAGCCGCCACCGCGAGGAAGCCCGCACCGATCCGCTGACGGGCCTGCTCAACCGCCGCGCCTTGTTCGATCTTTACGGCGTCGGCACCCTCGCAAAGAACACGGCCGTGCTGGTGTTCGACCTCGATCACTTCAAGTCCATCAACGACGTGCATGGCCACGGCATGGGCGACGAAGTGCTGCGCCGCTTCGCGCGCGTAATGCGAGCCAGCTTGCGCGCCCGCGATACCGCGGCCCGCCTCGGCGGCGAGGAATTTGCCCTCATCCTGCCCGCCAGCACGCCCGAAATCATCATGCGCCTGGCCGAACGCATCCGGATCGGCTTTGCCGCCGAGACGTTCCAGACGCCGTCGGGGCCGCTGCGCTGCACGGTCAGCGCGGGCGTCGCCTTCGCCGTGGAAGAGAGCGAGCATTTCGACGCCGTCCTCTCGCGCGCCGACAAGGCGCTTTATCTCGCCAAGGACAGCGGCCGCAACCACGTCATGGCGCCCGACTTGAAGCGGGTGGCGTAGGCGCGGGCCGCGCAAGGCATCGGCGCCCAAGCGCCGAAGGCTGGCAATTCTTTGGCCCATGCCTTCCAGCGCATTATCCGAGCCGAAGTAGGGGGTGTAGCCGGACATCTTGCAGCTAGCCCAGAGTTTCCTGTTCCAATTGGCCCTCAGCCACGCCGTCCCCAGCTTGATTAAGCTGTTGAGGGCGGATATGGTGCCGCCCAACCGGGCGTGCAACCAAGTCGGCCAACTGCAGCCCTGCCAAATTCGTCTTCTTATCGGCAAAGATGATATCGAACGGCAGAATGCGGTTGCCGGGGTTGGCGCCATCGCAAATACGCCGAAACTCAAGTTCCAGTTCCGCATCTTCCTTTTTTCCCCGGCACTCCACGATGACATGCGTTCTAAGACACAGGCGATGAGGATGAAGGTTAGCCTCCATAATGGAGGTCAATTGCCCCATGAACGCATCGCGCGTGGGCCTGTGGCTCAGAAAGGCAAAGTCGCCCTTCTGCTTGCGTATGTCGTTTTCGAATGGCCGCCGCTTTCATCAACGTACACGATGAAATCACTGTATTGCCGACCCACACTCGTAGGCGAGTCCTTTTCGACCGGAATGGCCTCGACGGATTCAAACAACGGGTATTGGGCACCAGAGATGCTCATGCTACGGTCTCTGCGGCATGCGACTGGGCATTGAGTAAGCGGCTGTCATCTGCCGAGTCAGCAAAGCGGCGCTCCAGGGGAATGATGTCTTTTGTAATTATGCTGCACCTTGCATTTAACCAATAGCCCCGCCCAATCAATAGAAAGTGCCCCATGAGTTTCTCAACTTATGGGGCACTTTTTCTCACCTTATGAGTTCACCTGCGCCAGCGTCACGCGTCGATATTGCTCGCCAGCAAGGCATGCGACTCGATGAACGCGCGGCGCGGCTCCACGTCGTCGCCCATCAGCGTGGTGAAGACCTCGTCGGCCGCGATGGCGTCTTCGATCTGCACGCGCAGCAGGCGGCGCACCTTGGGGTCCATGGTGGTTTCCCAGAGCTGCTCGGGGTTCATTTCGCCCAGGCCCTTGTAGCGCTGCTTGCTGATGCCGCGCTCGGCTTCGGCGCGCAGCCATTGCATGGCCTCGCGGAAGTCGCTCACCGGCTGTTCCTTGCGCTTGTCGCCTTCGCCGCGCGCCACCACGGCGCCCGCGCCGATCAGGCCCAGGAAGGTGCGGGCCGATTCGGCCAGCACGGTGTAGTCGGCGCCACGCACGAAGTCGGCATCGATCACGCTCGTGCGCACATTGCCGTGGTGCATGCGCTTGACGAGCAGACGGTGCTTCTCGGCGACCTCGTCGAATTCGGCCACGACGTCCACGCCGCTGCCGACATCGCTGCCCGCCAGGGCCCGCGCCAGGCGCTGGGCCGAGGCGGCAGCCGCGTCGGCGTCGTCCAGGTTGATCTCCACGCCTTCGGCCAGGGCCGACAGCGCCGCCACGTCGAACACGCGCGCCAGGCGCGAGATGACCGTGTCGGCCATCACGTATTTCTTGGCCAGCTCGGTCAGCGCGTCGCCGGTGATGGGCGCGGCGTCCGCGGACGGCACCAGCTTGGCGTCTTTCAGCGCCAGCTGCATCATGTACTGGGCCTCTTCGACCTCGTCCTTCAGGTAGCGTTCGTCGCGGCCGACCTTGACCTTGAAGAGCGGCGGCTGGGCGATGTAGATGTGGCCGCGCGCCACCAGTTCGGGCATCTGGCGGTACAGCAGCGTCAGCAGCAGGGTGCGGATGTGCGCGCCGTCCACGTCCGCGTCGGTCATGATGATGAGGCGGTGGTAGCGCAGCTTGTCGATGTTGAAGTCGGGGCCGATGCTGGTGCCCAGCGCGGTGATCAGCGTGGCGATCTGCTCGCTGGACACGAGGCGGTCGAAGCGCGCCTTCTCCACATTGAGCACCTTGCCGCGCAGCGGCAGGATGGCCTGGAACTTGCGGTCGCGGCCCTGCTTGGCCGAGCCGCCGGCCGAGTCGCCCTCGACGATGTAGAGCTCGCACAGCGCCGGGTCTTTTTCCTGGCAGTCGGCCAGCTTGCCGGGCAGGCCGGCGCCTTCCAGCACGCTCTTGCGGCGCGTCATCTCGCGCGCCTTGCGGGCGGCTTCGCGCGCGCGCGCGGCCTCGACGATCTTGCCGCACAGCGCCTTGGCATCGGCGGGATGCTCGAGCAGCCAGGTTTCGAGCGTGCGCGCCACGGCGTCTTCCACCGCGGGGCGCACTTCGCTGGAAACCAGCTTGTCCTTGGTCTGGCTGCTGAACTTGGGTTCGGGCACCTTCACCGACAGCACGCAGGCCAGGCCTTCGCGCATGTCGTCGCCGGTCGTCTCGACCTTGGCCTTCTTGGCCAGCTCGTTGTCGGCGATGTATTTGTTCAGGACGCGCGTCATGGCCGCGCGCAAGCCCGTCAGGTGCGTGCCGCCGTCGCGCTGCGGGATGTTGTTGGTGAAGCACAGCACCGTTTCGGTATAGCTGTCGTTCCACTGCATGGCGATTTCGACGCCCACGTTCACGCCGCCGGCGTTCGACTCGCTGGCGACCGCGAACACATTGGGGTGCAGCACCGTCTTGCTGCGGTTGATGTACTCGACGAAGCCCTTGACCCCGCCCGAGAAGGCGAAGTTCTCTTCCTTGCCCTGGCGCTGGTCGATCAGGCGGATCTTGACGCCGTTGTTCAGGAACGAGAGCTCGCGCAGGCGCTTGGCGAGGATCTCGTAGTGGTATTCGATGTTGTTGAAGATCTCGCTGTCGGCCAGGTAGCGCACCTCGGTGCCGCGCTTGGCGGTGCTGCCGGTGACGGTCAGGGGGGCCACGCGCGCGCCGCGGTGGAATTCCATCTGGTGCGTCTGGCCGTCGCGGTGGATGGTCAGCTTCAGCCACTCGGACAGCGCATTCACGCAGGACACGCCCACGCCGTGCAGGCCGCCCGAGACCTTGTACGAGTTCTGGTCGAACTTGCCGCCGGCATGCAGCTCGGTCATGACGATTTCGGCGGCGCTGCGGTGGAATTCGTCATCCTTGTGGATGGCGGTGGGAATGCCGCGGCCGTTGTCGGTGACCGAGATCGAGTTGTCGGTGTGGATGGTGACGACGATGTCGTCGCAGTAACCCGCCAGCGCTTCGTCGATGGCATTGTCGACCACTTCGAACACCATGTGGTGCAGGCCGGTGCCGTCGGATGTGTCGCCGATGTACATGCCAGGACGCTTGCGCACGGCCTCCAGGCCCTTGAGCATCTTGATCGAATCGGCGCCGTAGCTGTTCTCGTTGGCGGTGTTCTGTTGATCGGACATGTTTTTCCTTAAATGCGCATGGGCATGACGACGTACTTGAACTGCTCGTCGTCGGGCAGCGTGATGAGCGCCGAGGCGTTGGCGTCGGGCATCACCGACCAGCGCACGGTCTCGGCCTTGAGGTTGCCCAGCACATCGAGCAGATAGCTCACGTTGAAGCCCACGTCCAGCGGTTCATGCGCGTAGTCGATGTCGAGCTCTTCCTGCGCCTCTTCCTGCTCGGCGTTGGTGGAGGAGATCTTCATCACGTTCTGCGACAGCTGCAGCCGCACGCCCTTGAACTTGTCGGTGGTGAGGATGGCCGCGCGCTGCAGGCTGCCCTGCAGGGCCTCGCGGCTCACGTCGAAATGGCGCGTGTAGGTGGTGGGGATCACGCGCGTGAAGTCGGGGAACTTGCCCTCGACCAGCTTGGAGACGAACTCCACGTCGCCGAAGCGGAAGCGGATCTGGCCCGGGGCCACGTCCACCGCCACGGGCTCGTCGGAGTCCTCGAGCAGGCGCTGCATTTCCAGCACGGTCTTGCGCGGCACGATCACCTCGTGCTTCTCGGCAATGCCGTCGGCCGCCGTGGCGCAGTGCGCCAGGCGGTGGCCGTCGGTGGCCACCGAGCGCACGAAGCCGGGCTCGAACACCAGCAGCATGCCGTTGAGGTAGTAGCGGATGTCCTGCTGCGCCATGGCGAAGTGCACCATATTGAACAGGTGGCGCAGCGTGCGCTGCGGCAGGGTGAGCGACACGTTCCACTGCTCGGGCTGGGCCACGGTGGGAAACTCGGTGGCCGCCAGGGTCTGCAGGGCGAAGCGGCTCTTGGCCGATTGCACCGAAAGCTTGTTCGACGCCAGCCCCAGCTTCACCTCGCCCGTATCGGGCAGGGCCTTGAGGATGTCCAGGAGCTTTCTCGCCGCCACCGTGGTGGCCTCGTTCTCGGGGCCGACGCCGAAGTCGGCATGCGTGGTGATCTGCACTTCGAGGTCGGTGGCGATGAAGGAGACCTTGCTGCCTTCCTTGCGCATCAGGATATTGGCAAGAATGGGCAGCGTATGCCGCCTTTCGACGATGCCCGCCACGGTTGAGAGCGGCTTCAACAATGCGTCGCGCGTGGTTTGTACGAGTTGCATGGTCATCCTTTTAGAGTTTGTTCCAATACGTGCAGGGTATGGTTCAGCTCCGCTTGCTTGGCGCGGGCATCGGAAATCTTGCGGACCGCATGCAACACCGTGGTGTGATCACGGCCGCCGAACAGGTCCCCGATCTCGGGCAGGCTTTTCTGGGTCAGCTCCTTGGCCAGGTACATCGCCACCTGGCGGGGCAGCGCAATATTGGCCGGCCGCCGTTTCGAATACATGTCGGCGACCTTGATCTTGTAGAAATCGGCCACGGTCTTCTGGATGTTCTCCACGGTGACCTGGCCGCTGGAAACCGAAAGCAGGTCTTTCAGCGCGTCCTTGCTCAAGTCCACGGTAAGCTCGTCGCGGCCGTGAAAACGCGCATAGGCTAGCACTTTGCGCAGCGCCCCCTCGAGCTCGCGCACATTGCTGCGCAGGTGCTTGGCGATGAAGAACGCCACCTCTTCGGGCATGGTGGCGCCCTCGGACTCGGCCTTGCGCAGCAGGATGGCCACGCGCATTTCCAGCTCGGGCGGCTCGATGGCCACCGTCAGGCCCTGGTCGAAGCGCGAGGTCAGGCGGCTGTCGATGCCCGCCATTTCCTTGGGATAGGTGTCGCTGGTGATGATGATCTGCTTGCGCTGGGCCACCATCGCCTCGAAGGCGTAGAAGAACTCTTCCTGGGTGCGCTGCTTGCCCGAGAAGAACTGGATGTCGTCGATCAGCAGCAGGTCCAGCGAATGGTAGTAGCGCTTGAAGTCGTCGAAGGTCTTGCGCTGGTAGGCCTTTACCACGTCAGCCACGTACTGGTCGGCGTGCACGTAGCGCACATGCGTCCCCGTGCCGGCCGCCACCATGGCGTTGCCGATGGCGTGGATGAGGTGCGTCTTGCCCAGGCCCACGCCGCCATACAGGAAGAGCGGGTTGTAGGAGGTGCCGGGGTTCTCGGCCACCTGCAGCGCCGCGGCGCGGGCCAGCTGGTTGGCCTTGCCCGTGACGAAATTCTCGAAGGTGAGGTCGGTGTTCAGGCGCGAGCGCTCGTAGACCACGCCGGCGGCGTCGCTGGCGGCGGACGGCGCCGGCACGGGGGACGGAGCGACAGCCGCCGCGGGCGCGGCCATGCCGGCCGGCCTGGGCATGGCCGCGCCTGCGCCCACGGTCGCAGCCACACCGGCACCCACCCCCGCAACGGCGCGCTGCGGCACGGCCCGCGACACGGCGGCGGCGGGCAGCTCGAAAGACACCTGCACCGGCCGCGCGTACCACTCGGAAGCCAGCGCTTCGATCTGATGGGAGAAGTTCTTACGCACCCAGTCGAGCTTGAAACGGTTCGGGGCGGCCACGCGCAGCAGGCCCTGCTCCTCGTCGAAGGCCAGCGGGACCAGCGGCCGTATCCAGGCGCTGATTTGTTGGGGGGGGAGTTCCTGCTCAAGACGACTGATGCAGGTCTGCCAGAATTCGTTCATGTCACTCTTGTTCTAAACCTCGATTCTACCGTGACCGAGGGGGGTTATCCACAGGCCGGGGCTTCCCTGATCCTTCCGTCCCCCTCTAACTGTTTGACAATGTTGCCCTTTCTTGTTGAAATAGTGGGCTTTTCCAAATCTTCATGGGTTACTCGGGTCGGGTCACCCAAGGATTACCCAAAACTATTACCCAACGTCTACACCGGGGTTCTTAAGCAAGGGACTTGAGTTAAGACTCGAGGCTCGGCTGGAGCCCCCCTTTACCCCCTTGTTCTTTGTGGAACGCACATGAAACGCACTTACCAACCTTCCGTTACCCGTCGCAAGCGTACCCACGGTTTTCGCGTGCGCATGAAAACCCGCGCCGGCCGTGCCGTTCTGAACGCTCGCCGCGCCAAGGGCCGCAAGCGTCTGGCCGTCTAAGGCCTGACTGTTCAAGCCCCGCTGGGCTCCAGAGCCCGGGCCTGCAAAGTCATGACACGCGCCACGCTCCCGGCGGAGGCGCGACTGCATCGCCCCTCCGAGTACGCCGCCGCGCTCAAAGGCAGGCGCCTCGCCCGAGGGGCGTTTTTCATTGTGAGCGCCGCGCCGCTTGTCCCGGCCGCCGCCCCGGTCGACATCTCGGCCGCCCCCCTGGCCAGCCCTCCGCCGGAGCCGGCCCCGCCGGCCTGCGCCCGGCTGGGCTTGGTGATCGCCAAGCGCTACGCGCCGCGCGCCGTGACCCGCAACGCACTCAAGCGCGTCGTCCGCGAAGCCTTCCGGGCCCAGCGGCTGGCGCTGCCCGCGCGCGACTACGTCGTGCGTCTGCAAGGCAAGGTCGCGCCCGTCTCGCTTACCGAACTCAAGCGCGCCGCGCGCGCCGAAGTGGACGCTCACTTTGGACGGATTGCGCGATGACCGGCCCGGCCTCGAACATGACCCGCCTGATGACGCGCCTCCTGCTGATCGCGCCCATCCGGTTCTACCGCTTTTTTCTCAGTCCCTGGATAGGCCGGCAGTGCCGCTATACGCCCACCTGTTCGGCCTACGCCATCGAAGCCATCGAACGGCATGGCGCCTGGACCGGCCTGTGGCTGGCCGTGCGCCGCATCGGCCGTTGCCACCCGTGGGCATCCGGCGGCCACGACCCGGTGCCGGATCATCCGGCGAGCCATAAAGGCTGCCGCCGACATCATCCGAAACCGGACTAACACTAATTAACGCTAAACTGGCGAGCTTTGCTGGCTTGTTGCCCGCAGCTACCCTCTGGAACCATGGATATCCGCCGAACTGTCCTCTGGATGATTTTTTCGTTCTCCCTGTTGCTCCTGTGGAACAACTGGCAGGTCCATAGCGGCAAGCCGTCGCTGTTCGGATCGAACACCGCCGCCACGGCAAGCACGCCCGCCGCGTCGGCAAACGGCTCGTCCAGCGCCGCCATCCCCAACGCGCCGGCTGCCGCGGCGGCCACGCCGCCCAGCACCGTGCCCAGCATGGCCGCCGCCACCTCGGCCCCGTCGGCCCAGGTCGTCGTCACCACCGACGTGCTGCGCCTGACCTTCGACACCACCGGCGCCCAGCTGGTGCGCGCCGAGCTGCTCAAGTACGCCACCGACGGCCAGCCCACCGTGCTGCTCGACCGCTCGCCCACGCTGACCTACGTGGCGCAGTCGGGCGTGGTCGGCGCGCCGGCCAACGCCACGGGCTTTCCCACGCACCAGACGCCGTTCCGCCTGGTCTCGACCCAGCTCGAGCTCACCGGCGACACGCTGCCCATTACCTTCGAAGCCGAGTCCGGCGGCCTGAAGGTCACCAAGACCTTCACCCTGCACCGCGGCCAGTACGACATCGAGGTGCGCCACGACCTGTCCAACACCGGCACCGCCACCCTGACGCCCTCGCTGTACCTGCAGCTCGAGCGCGACGGCAGCGACCCGGCCGACACCTCGCGCTTCTATCACACCTTCACCGGCATGGCCGTGTACTCCGAGCAGGATCGCTTCCAGAAGATCACCTTCTCGGACATCGAGAAGGGCAAGGCCCACTACATCAAGCAGACCGACAACGGCTGGATCGGCGTGGTGCAGCACTACTTCGCCAGCGCCTGGGTGCCGCCGCAAGGCAAGCCGCGCACCATCGACGTGCTGCAGGTGCAGCCCAACCTGTACGCGACCCGCACGGTCGAGTCGGTGGGCGAGGTCGCCCCCGGCTCGACGGCCAGCGTCGACTCGCACCTGTGGGTCGGTCCGCAGGACCAAAGGGCCATGGCGGCCGTCGCCCCCGGCCTGGAGCTGGTGGTCGACTACGGCTGGCTCACCATCATCGCCAAGCCGCTCTTCAAGCTGATGACCTGGCTGCACAGCCTGCTGGGCAACTGGGGCTGGACCATCGTCGCCCTGACCGTGCTGGTCAAGGCCGTGTTCTTCCCGCTGGCCGCCGCCAGCTACAAATCGATGGCCCGCATGAAGCGGGTCGCCCCGCGCCTGCAGGCCCTGAAAGAGAAGTACGGCGACGACCGCCAGAAACTCAACGGGGCCATGATGGAGCTCTACCGCACCGAGAAGATCAACCCGCTGGGCGGCTGCCTGCCCATGGTGGTGCAGATCCCCGTGTTCATCTCGCTGTACTGGGTGCTGCTGGCCAGCGTGGAAATGCGCGGCGCGCCGTGGATCCTGTGGGTGCACGACCTGGCCGTGCGCGATCCCTTCTTCATCCTGCCCGCGGTGATGATGGGCACCATGTTCCTGCAGATCAAGCTCAATCCCACGCCGCCCGACCCCGTGCAGGCCAAGGTCATGATGATCATGCCGCTGGTGTTCGGCGGGATGATGTTTTTCTTCCCGGCCGGCCTGGTGCTGTACTGGTGCGTGAACAACACGCTGTCCATCCTGCAGCAGTGGACGATCACGCGCGGCTTGAACAAGCAGCTGGCGAAGGCGGCCAACAGCTGAAAAAGCGCTATAACCTCTGTTAAAACAGAGGAGCGTTAATGAGGGGACTAGATATTCCGGCGTTGGAGATTTTCGTCGCCGCAGTAGAAGAAAAAAGCCTGTCCAAAGCTGCCGAGCGCCAGAACGTGGTGACCTCGGCAGCCAGCAAGCGGGTTGCGGAACTGGAACGCAACCTGAACCGTACCCTGCTGCACCGGCACGGCCGGGGCGTCGAGCCCACGCCGGCCGGCACGCTGTTGTACCAGCGTGCCAAGGCCATCCTGCGCAGCGTGCAGTTGACCGAACAGGCCATCGAGCAGTATTCGGCGAATGGACAAGCCAAGATCCGCCTGGCGTCCAACCCCTCGACCATCCTGCAGTTCCTGCCGCCCATCATGGGGCGCTTTCTCTCGAGCCAACCCCACATCAGCGTAGACCTGCTCGAAGCCCACAGCTTCGACATTCCCCGCAACGTAGCCGAAAGCACCGTGGACATCGGCATCTACCATGCCGACTATCCTGCACCCGGCGTGGCCTCGTTTCCCTTCCGGCAGGACCGCATAGGCCTGGTCGTGCCACAGGGGCACCCGCTCTCGGGACGCGGCGAGCTGTTCCTCGAGGAAGCGCTCGACTACGACCTGCTGGGGTATTTTCCCCGCCATTCCCTGGACCAGTTCCTGGCCTACGTCGGGCAATCGCTGTCGAGGCCGCCGAACATACGCCTGCAGGTCTCCAACTTCGAGACCCGGTGCAACATGATCCGGGAGGGCCTGGGCATCGGCCTGGCGCCCGAGAACATCGCCCGGAACTATCTGGCCAGCATGGGCCTGGCCCTGCTGCGCCTGAGCGATGCCTGGGCCGAGCGGAAATTTTTCGTGTGCGTACGCAACATGGTCGACCTCAACCAGGCCACCAGCAGCCTGCTGGCAGCCTTGCGGGAGTCGGCCCCCGCGTTCTGATCCTGCCCCGTCAATCGATGGCGATGTTCAGCGACTTGATGAGCTCGCCATTGGCTTCGATGTCGTGATGGTAAAGCCGGGTGAAATCCTCCACCGAGGATTTCACCGGCAGCGCGCCCAGCGTCGCCAGCATTTTTGCGCCTTCCGGCGTGTTCATGACCTCGTTGACCGCGGCGTTGATCTTGTCGACGATGGCCATGGGCGTGCCGGCCGGCGCCATTACGCCGTACCAGGACTCGGGCGAAAAATCCTTGACGCCCGCTTCGATGAAGGTCGGCACGTCGGGCAGCTGTGGATCGCGCTGCGTGCCGCCGATCGCCAGGGCGCGCAGCTTGCCCTGCTGGATTTCCTTCAAGACCCCGCCCAACGTCTCGAATGTCATGTCGACCCGGCCGCTCAGCATGTCCACCACTTCGGGCGCGGCGCCGCGATAAGGAATATGGCGGATCTTCAGGCCGGTCTTCTCCATGAACTCGGCCAGCACCAGGTGGGGATCGGAACCGTTGCCCGAGGATGCCGCCGTGTACACATCGGGCTTGGCCTTGATATCGGCCGCCAGCGCCGCGTAATCACGCTCTTTCACGGAAGGGCCGACCGCCAGCGCATGGGGCATGGTCAGCAATTCGGCCACCGGCTGGAAATCCTTGGCCGGATCGAACGCGAGTTTGGAATACAGCCACTTCAGATTGACGTGGCTATGCGTGACCAGGAACAGCGTATAGCCGTCGGCTGGCGATTGGACCATCTGGGCCGCGGCGATCGCGCCGTTGGCCCCAGGCCGGTTCTCGACAATGATGCGCGCATCATGCCACTTGCCCGACAAGCGGTTGGCCAGAATGCGCGCGGCCGTGTCGGAAGGGCCTCCGGCCGTAAATCCCACGAGCAGGGTTATCGGTTTGGAAGGGTAGTCGGCCGCGTCGTCACCGGCCGCGTGCGCGGCCTGGCTCGACACCGCGACGGCGGCCAGCATCGCCGCCGCAAACGCGCCTACGCGGCGCACGAGCCGATCATGGACTTGCTTCATCATGTTTGTCTCCATATTTATAGGAAGAATCGTGTTCGAGCCTTCCGAGCCTGCGCTCTCGAAATCCCTTGTCATGCCTTCGCATGGGATTCCCGCCGCGGGTCGCCTGGTTTTTCTTATTGCTCGAAATCTTACGGAGGCGGCCAAGCCCGGGTTATGAAAAATTGGCAAGGCAACGTTCTCCGTTTTCGTTCGCTTGCCGTGAATGGAATGCTGGCTTTCCTTTTTTTCAAGCCATGCGCACCCGGGAGTCATTAGATTAGGGAGGCACGATGATCAAGCGATGCCTTGGCGCATCGCAATATGGAGACAACACCCTATGCTGCTCGACACGCTCTCGGCCTATGGCGCCCGGGACACGCTGGCCAATTTGCCCGACGAAATCATGCACCATGCGAAGCGGGCCCTGCTCGACTGGCTGGCTGCGCTCTATCCCGGCACGCAAGTCGCGCCGTGCCGGCAATTGCTGGCGGCCCACCGCGACGAACTCGGCCACGGCGCGGCCAGCCTGCCCGGCAATGGAACAACCGCCTTCCCCGCGACAGCGGCATGGATCAACGGCAGTGCCTCGCATGCCGTGGAGTTCGACGATATCTTTCGCGACGCCGTCTACCATCCGGGATGCCCGGTCATCGCCGCGGCGCTGGCCCTGGCCGAAACGCGCGCGGCCAGCGGACGCGCGCTGCTCAACGCCATTGTGGTGGGATATGAAATCTCCACCCGCATCGGCGCGGCCATCCAACCCTCTCATTACCGTTATTTCCATACCACGGGTACCGTAGGCAGCCTGGGCGCGGCCGCCGCGGCCGCCGCGTTGTGCGCGCCCGGAAACGCCCTCGCCATGCAGCACGCCATCGCCACGGCGGCCACGCTTGCCGCCGGCCTGCAGCAGGCCTTCCGGTCCGATGCCATGAGCAAGGCGCTACACGCCGGCCATGCCGCGGCCGTCGGCGTGCGGGCGGGACAAGGCGCCGCGCAGGGATTGACGGGCGTGCCCGACATCCTGGAGGGCGAGGTCGGCTTCGGCGCCGCGCTCTCGCAGCAGCCTCGCTGGGAAATCGCCACCCAGGGATTGGGACACGACTACAACATCACGCACATCACCCAGAAGAACCATGCCTGCTGCGGCCATACCTTCGCCGCCATCGACGCCATCCTGGCCTTGCGGGCAGCGCATGGCCTGTCGCCGCAGCATATCTCCCGCATCCACGTCGCCACTTATAAGACCGCGCTCAACGTCACGGGCAATTTCAAGCCTTCTACCGTTTTCGAAGCCAAGTTCAGCCTGCCTTATGTGATTTGCCAAGCCTTGGTGCATGGCTCGGTGCGGCTCAATGCGTTCGAGCCCTGCCGGTTGAACGACCCGGTCACGCGTTCGCTCATGGAAAAGGTCTCCCTGACCGAGGATCCGGCGTTGACTGCCGGGTTCCCCTCCATGCGCGCCGCACGCGTCACGCTCACCCTGGCCGACGGCACCTCCCACGAATTCTTCGCCCCCTACCGCAAAGGCGATCCCGAAGCCCCCTTGTCCGATGCCGAGCTGGACGACAAGTTCGAAGAGCTTGCCGGCCCCGTCCTCGGCACCACGCGAGCCCAGGCGCTGCGAGAAGCCGTCCATCGGCTCGACACGCTCGACGACATTCGCGTCCTCGATCTGGCCGCCCCCATCTTGAGCCGCTGAGCTTGCAACCCATCACGACGTTTATGCAGAACTCCATTTCTTTCGCCCAAGCCTTGCTTGCTCCGCGACGCATCGCCCTGGTCGGCGCCTCCGGCGATCCGCGCAAAAACACGGCCCGGCCCTTGCGCTTCATGCGCAAACACGGTTTCCAGGGGCGCATCTATCCCATCAATGCCGGCCGCGGTGAAATTCTCGGGGAGAAGGCCTACCCCGGCCTGGATGCGCTACCGGAACCGGTAGACCATGTCTTCGTCATGATCCCCGGCGCGCAGGTGCTGGCCGTGCTCGATGCTTGCGCGCAAGCCGGCGCCCGGGTCGTCACCATCTACTCCGACGGCTTCGGCGAGACCGGCCCCGAAGGACAGGCCCGCCAACGCGAGCTGCTCGACAAGGCCAGGAGCCTCGGCCTGCGCCTGCTCGGCCCCAATAGCATCGGCCTGGCCAATCTGCACGCCGGCAGCATTATTTCCGTCAACGCCGCCTTCGAAGCGGAATCCCTGCTGCCCGGCGACCTCAGCATCGTGTCGCAGAGCGGCTCGATGATGGGTTCGCTCATTTCGCGGGCGGCCGCGCGCGGCTTTGGCTTCGCCAAGTCTGTTTCCGTCGGCAATGAATGCGACATCACGGTGGGCGAGATCGTCGACGCCCTGGTTGACGATCCGCTCACCAAGGTCATATTGCTGTTCCTCGAAACCCTGCGCGACGCGCCGACTCTGGCCGCTGCGCTGGAACGCGCGCGCACGGCCAACAAGCCCGTGGTCGCCTACAAGCTGGGACAATCCGAGCAAGGCGAGGTTCTGGCCCAATCGCACACCGGCGCCATGGCCGGCAACGCCGCCGCCATGGACGCTTTTTTCCGCGCGCATGGCGTGATGCGCGTGCGCAATCTCGAAACATTGTTCGAGATCGCGCCGCTGGCCATGCGCTACGCGGATCATCCGCCCGTGGCCGGCCGGCCCGCAAGGGTGGCCGTCATCACGACAACCGGCGGCGGGGCCGCCACGGTCGTCGACAATCTCGGACTGCGCGGCCTGACCGCCGTCGCGCCGCCGCCCGCCTTCGTCGAGCACATGGCCGGACGCGGGCTACGCATTCGTGAAACACCCGTCATCGATCTGACCCTGGCCGCGACGGGCAGCCAGTACCAGGACCTGCTGGAACAACTGCTGCGCGCCGACTGGTGCGACGCCGTGTTGAGCGTAGCGGGATCCTCAGCCCAGTTCCACCCCGAACTGGCCGTCAAGCCGCTGGTCCAAGCCGACAAGCCCGCGGGCAAACCGTTGGCGGTATTCCTGTCGCCCGAAGCGCCGGAATCCCTGCTGCGCCTGCAGCAGGCCGGCATCGCCGCCTTCCGCAGCCCGGAAGCCTGCGCCGACGCGCTGGCAACGCTCTTTGCGCCGCCCGGGTCGGCACCCGTGGCCACCGCGCCCTTTACCTGGCCCGCCACGCTCCCATCCAGCGGCCTGCTGTCCGAGCATGAGGCAAGTTCGGTGTTCGCCGCGCTGGGCGTGCCTGTGGCAGCCTCGTGCCTGACAGCCTCCCAGACCCTCGCTCATCCGCTTTCCTATCCGGTGGCAGCCAAGGTGTGCTCGCGCGACCTGCCCCACAAGACCGATGTCGGCGCGGTACGGGTCGGCATCCCCAGCGAGGCGGCCCTGCGGGAAGCCGCCCGGGAGATGTTGGCCAATGTCGCGGCGCGCGCACCAGCGGCACGCGTCGATGGCATCCTCGTGCAGGCCATGGAAGGCCGCCTGATCGAACTCATTCTGGGTTTCCGGCGAGACCCGCTGGCCGGTCCCACCGTCATCCTCGGTGCGGGCGGTATCGCCGCGGAGATCTCGCCCGACTTCGCCATACGCCTGGCCCCCGTCAGCGTCGGCGAAGCCTGGAAGATGATCGAAGAAGTCCGGCAGACTCGCCTCGTCCGCGGCTTTCGCGGCCTGCCGCGCGGCGATTGCGATGCCTTGGCCCGCGCCATCGCGGCGTTCTCGCGCCTGGCCTGCGTGGACGGGGCGCAAGTGGACGAAGCCGAGATCAATCCCCTATTCGTCCAGGCACAAGGCGTGGTCGCCGTGGATGGACTGATCCGACTGGCCTGAAAACACCTCGACAAGAACCTATCGTTTGCTTTGCATAGGAAGTCATTCAACATGGATTTTTCCCTGACACCCGAGCAGCTGGATTTCGAATCGTCCGTACGCCGCTTCGCCGAAAAAGAACTGCGCGATGGCGCCGTCCAGCGCGCGCATAGCGACGCCTATCCCTGGGACATCGCCCGGAAAATGGGCGAGCAAGGCTTGCTGGGCATTACGATCGGCGAGGCGGACGGCGGCATCGGCGGCACGCTCATGGATGCCGTCATCGCCATCCAGACCGTCGCTGCGGTCTGCCCGCGCAGCGCGGACGTCGTGCAGGCGGGCAATTTCGGCGCAATACGCGTGCTGGCCGAATACGGCAGCCCTCTCCAGAAGGAGAAGTACCTTGCCGCCTTGCTGGCCGGCAAACTGCTGATTTCGGTCGGCATGACCGAGCCTGAGGCCGGCTCGGCGGTGACCGAACTGAAAACCAGCGCGACGCGCGACGGCCAGGGCTGGCGCATCAATGGTTCGAAAATTTTCACCACTCACGGTCCGCATGCCGACATTATCCTGGCCTATGTCCGCTTCGGTCCCGGCACGCAGGGCATCGGTTCGGTACTGATCGAAACCAAGGCCGAGGGTGTCAAGCTGGGCAATCGCTCCGCTTTCATGTCCGGGGAGGAATGGGTCGAGATTTTCTTCGACAACGTCTACCTCCCGGACGACATGGTGGTGCTAGGCGAAGGCGGCTTCAAAAAGCAGATTGCCGGCTTCAATGTCGAGCGCATCGGCAATACGTCCCGATCGGTGGCATTGGGGCGCTACGCTTACGAAGAAGCGCGCCAATGGGCCATGCAACGCAAGCAATTCGGCCGCTTGCTCTGTGATTTCCAAGGCCTGCAATGGAAGTTCGCGGACATGCGGATAAAGCTCGACGCCGCGCAGTTGCTGCTCTACCGCGCCGCATCCAAGGCGGACACCGGCTTTCCCGACGCGACCGAAACCGCCATCGCCAAGGCCTACTGCAACCAGATCGGATTCGACGTCGCAAACGATGCCTTGCAAGTCATGGGCGGCATGGGGTACAGCCAGGAATCCCTGGTGGAATACTGCGTGCGCCGCTGCCGCGGGTGGATGATCGCCGGGGGTTCGATCGAAATCCTGAAGAACCGCATTGCCGAAGGGATATTCGAGCGCGCCTTCCCGCAACGGTTGCCGAAACCGGCCTGAGTCTCCTTTCATGCGCCGATACGCCCGCGGCTTTTCCAGGAGCCGCGGGCGTTAGTTTTTTTAATACCGCGCCATCGGGGAAATCTATTTCTTTTTGTAATTGAGAGCCCTTATCATGGGTCAACTTCCCCTTGCCGCAGGCGCATGCCCGGCTCTCATTTCAGATGGAGCAAGTGATGACCGACAAGACACCCGAGGCCAAGTGCCCCTTCAACCACGCCGCGGGCGGCGGCACGACGAACAAGGACTGGTGGCCCAATCAGCTGCACGTCGAACTGCTGAGCCAGCATTCGAACAAGACCGACCCGCTGGGCGAGAAGTTCGACTATGCCGAAGAATTCAAGAAGATCGACTATGAAGCGCTCAAGGCCGATCTGCGCAAGGTGATGACCAACTCGCAGGACTGGTGGCCGGCCGACTTCGGCCACTACGGACCGCAGTTCATCCGCATGGCCTGGCACGCCGCCGGCACCTACCGCATCGCGGACGGCCGCGGCGGCGGCGGCCGCGGCCAGCAGCGTTTCGCGCCCTTGAACTCCTGGCCCGACAACGTCAACATCGACAAGTCGCGCCGCCTGCTGTGGCCCATCAAGCAAAAATACGGCCAGAAAATCTCCTGGGCCGACCTTATGCAGCTCACCGGCAACGTCGCGCTGGAAACCATGGGCTTTCGCACCTTCGGTTTCGGCGCCGGCCGCGAAGACGTCTGGGAACCCGATCGCGACGTCAACTGGGGCAGCGAAACCACCTGGCTGGGCACCGACAAGCGCTTCACCGGCGACCGCGACCTCGACCAGCCGCTGTCGGCCACCGTCATGGGCCTGATCTATGTCAACCCCGAAGGGCCCAATGCCAGCGGCGATTATCTTGCCGCCGCCAGGGACATCCGCGCGACCTTCAACCGCATGGCGATGAACGACGAGGAAATCGTCGCGCTGATCGCCGGCGGCCACACCTTCGGCAAGACGCACGGCGCCGCCCCCGAATCGCACAAGGGCCCCGAGCCCGAAGGCGCTCCGCTCGAGGCCCAGGGCCTGGGCTGGATCAGCGACTACGGCTCCGGCCATGGCAAGGACACGGTTTCCAGCGGCCTGGAAGTCACCTGGACCAAGACGCCGGCCCTGTGGAGCAACAACTTCCTCGAAAACCTGTATGCCTTCGAATGGGAGCTGACCCAGTCCCCCGCCGGCGCCAAGCAGTGGATCGCCAAGGACGCCCCGGAAATCATCCCCGACGCGCACATCCCCGGCAAGTTCCACAAGCCCACGATGCTGACGACGGACCTGACGCTGCGCTTCGATACGGAATTCGGCAAGATCGCCCAGCGCTTCCTGAACAACCCGCAAGCGTTCGCCGAAGCCTTTGCCCGCGCCTGGTTCAAGCTGACCCACCGCGACATGGGTCCGAAGATCCGCTACCTCGGCCCGGAAGTGCCGAAGGAAGACCTGATCTGGCAAGATCCGCTGCCCAAGGCCACGCTCAGCCCCGGCGCGGCGGACATCGCCGAAGCCAAGGAAAAGATCGCGGCCGCCGGCCTGTCGGTGTCCGAACTGGTCGGCGTGGCCTGGGCCTCGGCGTCGACCTTCCGCGGCGGCGACAAGCGCGGCGGCGCCAACGGCGCGCGCATCCGCCTCGCGCCGCAGCGCGACTGGGAAGTCAACAAGCCCGTCATCTCCGCCCTGGCCAAACTGGAAGAGATCCAGAAGGCCTCGGGCAAGCTGTCGCTGGCCGACCTCATCGTGCTGGCCGGCGGCGTGGGCATCGAGACGGCGGCCAGGGCCGCGGGCATTGCCGTCACGGTGCCGTTCACCCCGGGCCGCGTCGATGCCTCGCAGGACCAGACCGACCTCGAGTCCTTCGGCTACCTCGAACCGGTGGCCGATGGTTTCCGCAACTACACGTCCAAGCTCGCCGGCGTTCCCGCCGAACACCTGCTCATCGATC
>DASWPO010000315.1:0-1999 GCA_036404015.1 Bordetella sp.
CAGTTCATCGATGGGGAGAAACTCGAGCCCGGCTGTTTCCAGCGTGGCGTTGATGTTGTTGACGTAGGTCTGATGGTGCTTGCTGTAGTGGATCTCCATGGTCTGCGCGTCGATATGCGGTTCGAGCGCATCGTAGGCGTAGGGCAGGGGAGGGAGGGCATAAGACATGGAGAACTCCGAAAGTAAGCTCGTGTGAGCGAAAGGCGGAATCGTGGAACACTCAGCGCCGGCGGCGCGGCATGGCAAGTGCATGTCAATGGGCAAGCGGCGTCGGGCCCGCCGCGCCCAGGGCGCATCCGGCGCGAGCCCGTGCATGCCCGGGATGGCGGCCCAGAAAACGCAGCAACTCGGCATAGGTGCGCCGGCTGTGGCGCAATGCCGCCAGGCGCCAGGGTTCGGCCAGACTCCCGTCATTCATCGCCGCGCAGAGCTTTTCATGTGCCAAGCACAGGCAGGACTCTTGTTCGTCGGGACGATCCAGGCACTCGTATGTGTCGGCCAGGTTGTGGCAAGACACGACGAAGGCCGCCACGCCGGCGTCCACGTCGTCGATATGACCGAATAGCGCATCGGCCCAGGAATGCGCGGCGCGGTACTGGGCGATGGCACCCGCATAGTCGGCCAGTTTGAATGCGAGATTGCCGCGTGCAATGGCGGATCGCCAGCCTTCTAGGCCTGCAGGCGAGTCGGCCGTTTTGACTTCGTGATGGAATGCGGCGTGCATGGGGCGTTCTCCGTAAGCAGGTCGTGAACGATCTTATTATAAATGATAATCATTTTCATCTTTGGGTGTAAGTATTTTGACAAAACGAGGGCCTGCCGCGCTTGCCTGGAATCCCGGGCAACCCTGCGGGCCGTTCAATACGGCATCGGCCCGGCAGGACAAAATTTGCGCAGCACCGGCAAGTGCTTGTCGCAAAAATGATTTTTCCTCATGCCCGGATGCTGTCCTCAGCCTTATCCACATGGGCTGGGGAAAACTTCGGCACGGTGTGCCCTTTTTTTGCGCGCCTCGATCAAGATATTGATTCGCATGGCAAAAAGCCGGCTGCCCCGAGGCTGTCCTCAGCGTTGTCCACATGAGGCGTGGATAACCTCCCGGATGGCCGCCGCATCATGCTTACGCAGTGTAGGAGTGCGATGCCGCGTCATCTGCTAGAGTTGCCGCGTCCGCCGCGCCGCGCGCGGCACGAGTTGAGAGACGACATGGAGTCTGCATGGAACAGCGCGGTTGCCCTGATGCCGCGCCTGCTTGATCTGGGATTGAACCTGCTGGTGGCGGTGCTGATACTGGTCATCGGCTGGTGGATATCGTCGATGCTGGGCAACTGGGTGCGCCGGGCCGCCGAGCGTTCCGGCCGGGTCGACCGCACCATCATTCCCATGCTCCGGGCCACCATGGTCTGGGCGGTCCGCATCTTTACCCTGATCGCGGTGCTGGCGCGCTTCGGCGTGCAGACCACCAGCCTCATCGCCGTGCTGGGCGCCGCCGGCCTGGCCGTGGGCCTGGCCCTGCAGGGCACTTTGCAGAACATCGCGGCCGGCATCATGTTGCTGATCCTGCGGCCGATCCGCGCCGGCGAGTCGGCCTCGCTGAGTTCGGGCACCGCCGGCATGGTGGACGAGATCGGCCTGTTCCTCACGCGCATCGTGCAGGACGACGGCATCGTCGTCCTGCTGCCCAACAGCACGGTCTGGGGCGCCACCATCACCAACTTCAGCCGCAACACCAGGCGCCGTCTCGATCTGCCGGTGATTGTCAATTATGGTGATGACCTGGGCGCGGCCATCGAGCTGGTGCGCAAGGTGGTGACCGCGCATCCCATGGCCGAAGCCAGCCCCGAACCCATCGTCAAGGCCAGCGAGTACAAGGACAGCGGCACGCTGCTCAACGTGCGGGTCTGGAGCCAGAACGCGAATTATTGGGACCTGCGCTGGGACCTGTTCCACCAGATCCGCACGGCCATGGACGCGGCGGGCTTCAAGCCGCCGGCCCAGG
>DASWPO010000316.1:0-8431 GCA_036404015.1 Bordetella sp.
GAGCAGTTCCGGCTCGATATCTGGCGCAGACAGCAGGAGCTGGCGACATGATCGGAATTTGCATTCCCGCGCACAACGAAGAAGCGTACATCGGCAAATGCTTGAGATCGGTCATGCATGCGGCGCGACATCCGCTCCTCAATGGCGAACCGGTGGAGATTGTGGTCGTCCTGGATACCTGCTCCGACGAAACGGAAATGCACGCACGCCGTTGGCCCGTGACATGCCTGCATACCGCCTTGCGAAATGTCGGCTTCGCGCGCGCGGCCGGCGCCCGCCATTTGCTCGCGGCCGGCGCGCGGTGGCTGGCGTTCACGGATGCCGACACGGTCGTGTCGCAAAGCTGGCTTGTCGACCAGCTATCGCTAGACTCTGATGTGGTCTGCGGCACCATCGACGTCTCGGACTGGGACGAGCACGGTGTATACGAGACGCTGACGCGGGCGTTCTTCCTCTCTTACTACAAAGACGAGGACGGCCATCGGCACGTCCATGGCGCCAATCTTGGTATTGACGCGATGGCTTATCAGTCGGTGGGCGGATTCGAATCGCTGGCTTGCAGCGAGGATCGCGAAATCGTCGAACGACTCGAGCGCGCCGGCGCCTCCATCGCCTGGACCGCCCTGCCCCGCGTGACGACAAGTGCACGGCCGTTTTCCCGTGTCGCGGGAGGATTTGCGACCGCCTTGCGACAAGCCTGGCCTGAAGACGGCCAGGCGCTTTTCCCAGATGTTCCCCCGAGCCCGACCTGAAGGAGTAGCCCATGGCAACACGCAAGCGTCAGCCGACCAAAATGCCGCAACAACCCGCATTGGATACGGCGTATTTCAACTCGGACAGCGCGCCCGCCCTGCCGCCCGCGCCCGCGGCCTCCCAGCCGGCATTGAAACAGGCGCGGGCGGTGGGAGAAACGGTAGACGGTGTGCCCGCCAATTCCAACAAGGCGGCCGAATATGGTGAGAAGGCGGCCCGGCCGCCAGTCGGCGCCACCGTCGAACCGCCAGACGAATCCGTCACGGCCAGCACGCTGTCGGAAAAAAACCGGTCCGCCAAGACCGGCGCCAAGGCGAGCGTCGGCGTGAATGCGGCGAGTGGCGAATTGCCGCGCGTGCGCGCCGACAGCGGGGGCCAGGCCATGACCACCAACCAGGGCGTTCCCGTCGCGGACAACCAAAGTTCGCTCAAGGCGGGCCTGCGCGGCCCGGCTCTGCTCAAGGACTTCATCCTCCGCGAGAAGATCACCCATTTCGACCACGAACGCATCCCGGAACGCATTGTGCACGCCCGGGGTTCGGCCGCGCACGGCTACTTCGAGTGCTACGAACCGCTGACGGACCTGACCTGCGCATCGCTGTTTTCCGAGGCGGGCAAGCGCACGCCGGTCTTCGTGCGGTTCTCTACGGTGGCCGGCGAGCGCGGCTCCAAGGACACCGCCCGCGACGTGCGCGGCTTCGCGGTGAAGTTCTATACCGATCAGGGCAACTGGGACCTGGTCGGCAACAACATTCCGGTGTTCTTCATCCAGGACGCCATGAAGTTTCCGGATCTCGTGCACGCGGTCAAGCCGGAGCCTCATCACGGCATGCCGCAGGCAGCCTCCGCGCACGACACGTTCTGGGACTTCATCTCTCTGATGCCCGAGTCGATCCACACCATCATGTGGGTCATGTCGGATCGCGGCATCCCCCGCAGCTACCGCATGATGCAGGGATTCGGCGTCCATACCTTCCGTTTCGTCAACGCCGCGGGCGCCGCGAAGCTGGTCAAATTCCACTGGAACCCCAAGCTCGGCACGCATTCCCATGTCTGGGACGAAGCGGTCAAGATCTCCGGCGCCGATCCGGATTTCCATCGCCGCGACCTGTGGGAAGCCATCGAGGCCGGCGCATACCCGGAATGGGAACTCGGCGTGCAAATTGTCGACGAAGCGCAAGCCGACAAGTTCAGCTTCGACGTGCTGGACGCCACCAAGCTCATCCCCGAGGAGCTGGTGCCCGTCAAACCCATCGGCCGCCTGGTGCTCAACCGCAACCCGGACAACTTCTTCGCCGAGACCGAACAGGTGGCCTTCTGCACCGCGCATGTCGTGCCGGGCGTCGACTTCACCAACGACCCGCTGCTGGCCGGGCGCATCCACTCCTATGTGGACACTCAAATCTCGCGCCTGGGCGGACCGAATTTCCACGAACTGCCGATCAATGCGCCGCTGGCGCCCGTACACAACAACCAACGCGACGGCATGCACCGCCAGGCGATTCATCGCGGGCGCGTGGCCTACGAGCCGAACTCCCTGGCAGGCGGGTGCCCGTTCCAGGCCGGCACGATGGGATTCCTGCCCTTTCCCGAGCCGGTTGCCGCGGACGAACTGCGCGGCAAGCCCGAGAAATTCGCCGAGCACTATAACCAGGCGGCGCTCTTCTACGAGAGCCAGGCCGGCCACGAGCAGCAGCACATCATCGAGGCCTTTTCGTTCGAATTGAGCAAGGTGACCGTTCCCGGCATCCGCCGGCGTACCGTGGCCATGTTGCGCAATGTGTCGGAAGACCTGGCCAATGCCGTGGCAGCCAACCTGGGCATGCCCGAACTGCCGCAGCCGCTGCCTCGGGCCGCCAAGACGAATACCAAACCGGAAATCGCGACATCGGAATTTCTGTCCCTGCTGGCCCGTCCGGGCGACGGCGGCATCCGGTCCCGCAAGGTGGCCATCATGGCGGCCGACGGCGTGGACGCCCAAGCCGCGCAACAAGTGGCGCAAGCCCTGATCGCCAAGGGAGCGGTCGTCCGCCTGGTCGGCCAGCATGTGGGACTGATGGCGGGAGCCGGCGGGGAAACGATGGATGCGGACGCCTCGTTCAAGAACAGCCCGTCGCCCTTGTTCGATGCCGTGGTCGTGCCCGATGGCGCACAAGCCATCGATGCCCTGTGCGCGGACGGCGTGGCGCTGGAATTTGTGCGCGATGCGTTCCGGCACGGCAAGACGCTCATGGCGATCGGCGAAGGGCCAAGACTGCTGCAGCATGCCGGCATCCCCGTCGACGACGCGGACCCCGGCCTGGTCCTGGCTGCGGCTGCGGAGAAATCCGCCATCGCGGCATTCATCAATGCGTTGGGAAAACACCGTCATCCGGCCCGCGAATCCGATCCGCCCGTGGTGTGACGATGCGATGCGCCGGGATCGGTCGGCGCGCGTCGAACTATCAGTCTCTCTGACAACCCGAGGAACACAACGATGTCTGCCAACAATATCTACGAAGCCTTGCGGGAAAGCCATGCAGTCCAACGTTCGCTCTGCAGGAAGCTGCTGCGCGCGGCGCCCCACAGCGAACGCCGCCGGGAAATCTACCGGGAGCTCAAAATCGAGCTTGCCGCGCATGCCGCAGCAGAAGAACGGTTTCTTTATGCCCCGATCCTGATGGACGACATGGGGCTGGATTCCTCGCGCCATGCCCTGTCCGAACATCATGAGATCGACGAGTATGTGGAAGAACTGGGCAAGGCCGACGCACAAGGCGGAAGCTGGCTGGCCAAGGCGCGCAAGCTGTCGGACGAAGTCCATCACCACTTGCGCGAAGAAGAAAAGAAATTCTTTCAGGTCTCCGGCAAGATATTGACCGAAACACAGAAGGAAAAACTGGCTCGGCAATATTTGAAGGACTATCAGCGGATGAAGACGCGATTGGCGCAGAGCTGAACCGTTCCACACAGTCGACGCGGGCAAGCGCCAACGGCCGGCAGATCGGCCGTTGGCCTGCCCCTTCCATTCTTAAAGATGCCGGGAGTTCCCATGTCGCGCAAGCAGGACTGCAAGGATGAATACAAGACGGCGGACGAGCTCTCGCATACCCTTCCATCGAAGGCAGTGGCCGTTCATGAGATCATCCGCAAAGAAGGCGAAAAAGAGCTGAGCCGGGATTTTCTCGCGCTTTTCTGGTCGGCCATTGCCGCGGGACTGACCATGAGCACATCCATGGTGGGGCGCGGGGCAATGCAAGCCTATTTGCCGGACGAGCGCTGGGCTTTTCTCATCGAGGCGGCAGGCTATACGCTGGGTTTCATTTTCGTCATCACGGCCGGCCAGCAACTCTTTACAGAGAATACCGTCACGCCAGTCCTGCCTTTCATGTCCCGGCCGAGCATCCGCCAGCTGGCCCGCCTGCTACGGCTATGGGGCATCGTGTTGCTGGGAAACCTCATCGGCGGGCTGATCGCCGCCGCCGTGTTTGCCTGGCTGCCGATGTTTCCGCCGGAAATCGTCGAAGCCTTCCGCAAGATCGGGCGCCACCTTCTGGAGACGCCGATTCTCACCAATTTTGAAACCGCCATCCTCGCCGGATGGCTCATCGCCACCCTGGTCTGGATGCTGCGCGCCGTGGAGAACGGAAAAATCGCCCTCATTTTTCTCGTTACCTATCTGATGGGCATCGCCGGTGTCGCCCATGTGGTGGTCGGCACCATCGAAGTAGGCTATCTCGTATTGCTTGGCGAGGCGTCCGTCGCCGATGCCTTGTCGCGCTCCATCATCCCTACCCTGGTCGGCAATGTCATCGGCGGCACATTCATCTTTGCGCTGATCAGCCATGCGCAGGTGCGCGCCGATATCTGAACAGTTCGCCCCGGCTTTGCGCGTTCGCGGCGGAACTCTTCGCTACCCCCTGATCTTGCCCCAAAGATAGGCAATCGCCCCCACGACGGCCACCGCCGTGAACGGGTGCTGGCGGATCATATCCTTCGCGCACACCATGGCGTTCTCCAAGGCGTCGCGCCCATCGTCCAGCGCTTCATCGACCGCGCCCTTTGCCGATCTCACGCGCCGTTTCGCCTCGCTGGCCGCGCTGTCGATCACCCCTGTGGCGATATCCTCACCTTTCTCGGCCAAGTCCTTGGCCTTCTCGACTGCTTTTTCCGTACTCATGGAGAATCTCCTGAGATAAATGAGGACAGCCTGATCTTACCTGGCAAACCCGCTTGAATTGAAACCTATGGTTTCAGGACCATTCCGTGCGCAATGTCACGCCCTGGATGCCGGGATAGCGATCACAGTCCCCTCGACACATGCCGCCAACGTATCGCCAAGGCCGGCCTCGACGAGGCGGCCGCCGGTAAACGCGGAGAACGCGGGAAGTACCGTCATGGCCGGTCTTAGCCAAAAGACGGGCCAGGCGCGCGGCACGCCCGGCAGGCGGGTCTTCGGATGCACGTGACCTGCGATCACATGGCGGTCCTGCGCGTCGGCTTGCGGCAGGTGGCGAAACACAAAGGGCCCATCGGCCTGCACCTCGCCCAGCTGACGCAGGCCCAGAGCGGCGCCATCCAGCGCGCGATCATGGTTGCCGGCGAGCGCGGCGACATCCAGCCGCGCGTGCGCCCGGCGCCACTGTGTCCAGGCCGCCCGCCAACTGGCTTGCGAGGCCGGGCCGTGCAGCACATCACCGACGATCCACAGTTCGTGCGCCGCCGTCGCCGCGACCAGGCCGGCCAACCGCGCCAGGTCGTCCTGCGTGGCGCCGCTGGGCACGGCGATGCCGGCCCGGCGGAATACGTGGCCCTTGCCCAAATGCAGGTCGGCAATCACCAGCCGGCGGCGCGCGGGCCAATACAGGGCGCGCTCGCCCAGCAGGACCACGGGCTCGCCGGCCAGTCGCACGGCCAGCGAGCCTTCATGGGCCCCGGGCATAGCGCTTCTCCAGTTGTTCGGCGGCGCGCTTGACGCGGGCCTGCCAGGTCTCGGTGCTGAGCTGCCCGCGCAGGCTTGCCGTCCAGAGCGGAAACGACAGGGGCGTCAGCGCGGGCGGTTCGCCCAACACCAGGGTGCGCGCCTCGCAGTCGCGCAGCGCCGCCATCAGCTGCGGCGCCTCCAACTCGCGCTCGAAGACTTCACGCTCGGCCTGCGCCAGCAGCAGATGGCCGGGATCGTAGCGCCGCAGCACGTCGTACAGCAGGCCGCTGGAGGCCTGCACCTGGCGCAGCGAACGCGCTTCCCGGCCGGGCAGCGCAGGCGTCAGCAGGCCGGCCACCCGCGCGATCTCGCGGAACTGCCGGCGCGCCAGTTCGCCCAGGTTGACGCCATCGCGCAGGTCGTCGGCCATACCTTGCGGGCAGAGCAGTCGGCGCAGCAGCGCCTCGTCCAGCGGCGCCGCCTCGGCCAGGGTCAGCATCAAGCCGTAGTCGTTCACGGTGTACGAGAAGGTGTTGGGCTGCAGCCGTCCCCAGCGCAGCGCCATCATCGCCGCCATGCCCTCGTGCACCGCGCGCCCCGAGAAGGGAAACAGGAACACATGCATGCCGCGCCGCGTGCCGATACGCTCGACCACCAGGCGCCCGCGGTCGGGCAGCGCGCTGGCCTGCTGCTGGATGCGCAACAGCGGCGCGGCCGCCCGCATCTCGGGGTGCGCGCCCGGATGCGCGCAGAGGCTTTCCACTTCGCGCCCCAGTTGCGTGGACAGCGGCATGCGGCCGCCCTGCCAGCTTGCGACCGGACCGTCGCCGTCCTTGGCGCGCCGCACATAGGCCGTCATGCCCTCCAGCCGCACCAGCTGCAGCGTGCGGCCGGCGAACTGGAACCGGTCGCCCGGCCGCAGCCGCGCCAGAAAGCCCTCCTCCACAGAACCCAGGCCGCCGCCGCGCAGGTACTTTACCGACACCGCGCCGTCGGCCGTGATGGTGCCGATGGACAGGCGGTGATGCAGGGCGACGCGGCGGTCGTGCACACGGCACCAGCCGTCGTCGTCGCGCTGCACGCGGCGAAACTCGGGATAGTTGGCCAGCGCCTTGCCGCCCTGTTCGATGAAATCCAGCACGGCCTGCCAAGTGACGGGATCCAGGGCGGCGTAGGCGTGGGTTTCGCGCACCTCCCCATAGAGCGCAGCGGGTTCGAAGCCGCCGCCCAGCGCCAGCGTCACGGCGTGCTGCGCCAGCACGTCCAGGCAGCCGCGCAACGGCGGACGCGAATCGATTTCCCCGCGCGCGATGGCCTGCCGGGCGGCCGCGTACTCGATCAGCTCGAGCGCCTGGGCCGGCACGCAGACGACGCGCCCCGACGCGCCGGGGCGATGCCTGGCACGGCCGGCGCGCTGCAGCAGCCGCGCCACGCCCTTGGGGCTGCCGATCTGCAGCACCTGGTCCACCGCCGGGAAATCCACGCCCAGGTCCAGGCTCGAGGTCGCCACCACGCAGCGCACGCTGCCGTCGTGCAGGCCCTGCTCCGCCGCGGCCCGCAGCCGCGGGGCCAGCGAGCCGTGATGCAGCGCCAGCGTGGCGGGATCTTCCGGCCAGATCGATTCCAGCGCGCGATGCCACAGCTCCGCCTGGGCGCGTGTATTGGTGAACAGCAGACTGGTGCGGGCCTTGAACAGGCGCTCGAATACCTGCGGCAGCAGGGACAGGCCCAGGTGCCCCGCCCAGGGCAGGCCACGATCGGCCGGCAGCAGCAGGGTCGAGAGGGTGACCTTGCGGGCCGGCGCGCCGGATACCAGCGGGCTGTCCGGCGAGTGCGGCAGCAGCACGGCGCGCGCCTCCTGCAGATTGCCCAGCGTGGCCGACAGGCCCCAGGTGCGCAGCCCCGGCGACAGCCGCCGCAGGCGGGCCAGGCACAGTTGCAACAGCACGCCCCGCTTGTTGCCCAGTAGCTCGTGCCACTCGTCGACCACGACGCAGCGCAGGGCCCGAAAGCGCGAAGACGCATCGGCATAGGACAGCAGCAGCGCCAGCGATTCGGGCGTGATGACCAGGACGTCGGCCTTGCCCTGGCGGGCCAGGCGCTTGTCGCGCGCGCTGGCATCGCCCGTGCGCAGCGCCACGGTCCAGCCCAGGCCCAGATCCTGCGCCACCTGCGCCAGCGCCTGGGCGGTGTCGGCGGCCAATGCGCGCAGCGGCGTGACCCACAGCACGCGCGGTCCGTCGCCCGCCGCCGTGCGCGCGGCGGCGGGGTCGGCGAGCGCCTGCAGCACCGGCCCGCCGAAGGCGGCCAAGGTCTTGCCGCTGCCGGTCGGGGTGTGCAGCAAGCCGGATTCGCCGTCCAGGTAGCGCCGCCAGACCTCGCGCTGGAAGCGCGCGGCCTTCCAGCCGCGCGCGACGAACCAGGCGGCCAGCGGCCCATCCCAGCCGCGCGGCCCCGCTTTCATCGCGCCAGCGCCTTGAGCGCGTCGAGGCGGTCCGCCTCGGCGGCCGGCTTGTCGTGCCGCCAGCGCAGGATGCGCGGAAAGCGCACCGCCACGCCCGACTTGTGCCGTTTCGAGAGGTTGACGCCTTCGAAGCCCAGCTCGAACACCTGGACCGGCTCGACCGAGCGCACGGGCCCGAAGCGCTCACGCGTGTGGGCGCGCAGCCAGCGGTCCAGCGCCAGGATCTCCTTGTCGTCCAGGCCTGAATAGGCTTTGGCCACGGGCACCAACGCATCGCCTTCCCACAGGCCGAAGGTGTAGTCGGTGTAGAG
>DASWPO010000317.1:0-4983 GCA_036404015.1 Bordetella sp.
ACCCTGGCCCGCATGATGCGCGAGGCCGGCCTGGACCGCGTGCAGTACTTCAACCTGACCGCCGGCGTGGCGGCGCTGCACGAGGGCGTGCGGCTGGGTTGACGACCGGCCCGCCGGCGCCGGCGGGGATCGTCGCTTGTGGCGGACGGGATAGTCCGTTATGCTTGGGTCATTCAGTTTTGTGTAAGACGCCATGCGACCCGCCCTCATGCACCGCCGTTTCCCCCGCCTTCCGCTACGCGGCCTGTTAGCCGGCTGCCTTGCCGTGGCCTTGGCCGCGACGGCGCTGGCGCCATCGGCGGCCGACGCCAGGCGCCTCGGCGGCGGTTCGAGCTTTGGCCGCCAGTCGACCCACATCACGCCGCGCACCGCGACGCCATCGCCCGCCGCGCCATCGGCCACGCCGTATTCGGGCGCGGCCGCACCGGCTGCCGCCCCGTCCGCGGCGGCGCCGGCTTCGGCGGCCAAGCCCGCGGCTGCCTCGGCGCCCGCCCCCGCGCCCGCGCCGGCCACCCCGGCCCGCAGCGGCGCCTCGCGTTGGCTGGGGCCCATCGCCGGCATCGCCGCCGGCCTGGGCCTGGCGGCCCTGATGTCGCACCTGGGCCTGTCGGGCGCGTTTGCCGAATTCCTGTCCAGCGCCCTGTTGATCGCCGTGGCCGTGTTTGCCGTGCTGTTCATCGTGCGCCGCTTGTTCGGGAGCGCGCCGCGCCCCGCCTTGCAGGGCGCGGGCGGGCCGCTGCTGCGCGAGTCCGGTCCGCCGCCCGCCATGGCGCCTGCGGCCATGCCTGCGGCGCCGCAAGCCGGCCTTGCCCTGGCCGCGCCGCCCGCCGAGGCCGAGCCGGTCAACTGGTTCATCCCGGGCGATTTCGACACCGCGCATTTCCTGCAGCAGGCCAAGGCGCAGTTCGTCAATATCCAGGCCCTGTGGGATACCGGCGAGGTCGACCGCCTGCGCGAGTACCTGACCGACGATCTCATCGCCGAGCTCAAGCCCCAGCTCGGCGCGCGCGGCGGCCTGTCCGACAAGACCGAGGTGGTGCTGCTCAACGCCGAGATGCTGGGCATCGAAGCGGTGTCCGACGGCCACCTGGCCAGCGTGCGCTTCTCGGGCATGCTGCGCGAGTCGCTGGGCGCCGAGGCCTTCCGCTTCGAAGAAGTGTGGAACCTCTTCAAGCCCACGCAGGGCGGCTGGCTGCTGGCCGGCATCCAGCAGATCCCGGTGGAGCAGGCAAGCTGATCTTGCCTCGCCCTGCACGGGCCGGTTGCATGCCGGCCCATGAAAAAAACGGCGCCCGGCATAATCCGGGCGCCGTTTTTTCAGCGTGCCTGGCCGCGATCAGCGCTTGATGCGGATGAAAGCCAGGATCAGCACGGCCGCGCCGAGTTCGAGCGCGCCGACGAAATACAGCCCGGCCGCCAGGCTGCCCGTCGAGTCCTTGAGCCAGCCCATGATGTAGGGGGCGACGAAGCCGGCCAGGTTGCCGATCGAGTTGATGACGGCGATGCCGCCCGCGGCCGCCGTGCCGGCCAGGAAGGCGGCGGGCAGGGACCAGAACACGGGGAAGGCGGCCAGGATGCCGATGGCGGCGATGGTGAGCGACAGCAGGGCCAGGTTGGGCTGGTCCAGGAAGTAGCCCGTGCCGATCAGGCCGAGCGTGGCGACGATGGAGGCGATGATGCAGTGCATCCGGCGCTCGCCGCTGCGGTCCGAGTGCGCCCCGTACCACACCATGGCGATGGTGCCCGCGATGAACGGAATGGCCGAGACCAGGCCGATCGTGAAGTTGCCCTGCACGCCCAGCGCCTTGATGATGGACGGTGTCCAGAAGGCGATGGTGGCGTTGCCGCTGACCACGCAGAAATAGATGGCCGACATCAGCCAGACGCGGGCCGTGAAGGCATGGCGCAGCGAAGACTTCTTGGCCGGGTCGGCCGCGTCGCGCACGACTTCCGCCTTGACCATGGCCTTCTCGCCGGCGCTGAGCCACTTGGCGTCGTCGGGCTTCTTGGGCAGGTAGGCCAGCACCGCGAAACCGGCGATGACCGAGGGAATGCCCTCGATGAGGAACAGCCACTGCCAGTTGGTCAGGCCTTCCAGGCCCGAGGCCACGCTCATCACGAAACCGGCGACCGGGCCGCCGACGATGCCCGCGATGGCGAACGAGGTCATGAACAGGCCGTTGATGCGCGCGCGGCGGGCCGACGGGAACCAGTAGGTCAGGTACAGCACCACGCCCGGGAAGAAACCGGCCTCGAAGGCGCCCAGCAGGAAGCGCAGGATGTAGAACGTGGTGGCCGTGTGCACGAAGATCATCGCCATCGAGGTCAGGCCCCACAGGATGGTGATGCGCGCCAGCGTGGCCCGCGCGCCGATCTTCTCGAGCAGCAGGTTGCTAGGCACTTCGAACAGGAAGTAGCCGATGAAGAAGATGCCGGCGCCCAGGCCGTAGACGGCTTCGCTGAACTGCAGGTCCTGCAGCATCTGCAGTTTGGCAAAGCCGATGTTGACGCGGTCTATCCAGGCCAGGATGAACAGGAAGACCAGGAAGGGAACGAGTCGTACCGTGATCTTCCGGTAGGTGGCGTCGACCTCGGGCGTGGATGCCGATGGGGAGCCGGGGCTCAAGGTGCTGCTAGACGGGAGGGTAGACATAGGAGTTATCGAACCAGGAGGCGAGTCCAGGAAGGCGCTGCCGAATCGGCCCGCGGCAGCGACGGGCAATGCGCGGTGCGCGGCGCTCAGCCGAGCGCTTGCGCGGCAGCGGAAATTTGCAGCACGCGGGCGTCCTGGCCATGCAGGCCGCAGACGGACAGGCCGATGCCCGGCTCGCCCGTGGGCAGCGACACGCCGCAGCCGTCCAGGAAGTTGATGACGCTGGTGTTGCGCAGCACCATGCCGTTGGCGGCGAAGAAGGCGTTGTCGTCCGTTTCCAGCGGCGCCAGCAGGGGCGGCTTGACGGCGACGGTCGGCATCAGCCAGGCATCGGCGTCGCGCAGCCGGTCGGCCGCAATGGCCCGGATGCGCGCGCGCGCGGCGAGGATGTCCAGGTAGTCGGCCGCGCTCAGGGCGCTGCCGCGGCGGATGCGCTGCGCGACGCGCTGGTCGTAGCGCGGGCCGTCGGTCTCCAGCAGCTTGCGGTGCCAGGCCCACGACTCGGCCGCCGTCAGGCCGCCGCCGGCGTTGATCCTGGGGATCTCGTGCAGCTCGGGGAAGTCGAAGGGCACGATGTGGGCGCCGGCTTGCGACAGCGTCTGCAGCGCGGCCTCGAAGGCGCGTTCCACGTCGGCATCCAGGCCGTCGCAGACGAAGTCGCGCGTCACGTACAGGCGCAGGCCGCGGATGCCGGCGGGGCGCGCGTCGAGCGTCTCGCCGCTGATCGCGGCGTCGAAGGCCGCGCAGCAGGCCACCGACACGGACAGGGGGCCGATGGAATCGAGCGAGCCCGACAGCGGCACGGCGCCCGCGAGCGGCACGCGTTTGGCGGTGGGCTTGAAGCCGGTCAGGCCGCAGAAGGCCGAGGGGATGCGGATGGAGCCGCCGGTGTCGGTGCCCAGCGCGGCGGCGGCCATGCCCAGCGCCACGCTGACCGCGCCGCCCGAGCTCGAGCCGCCGGCCACGCGGGCGGCGTCGTGCGGCGCGCGCGGCGTGCCGTAGTGCGGGTTCAGGCCCAGGCCCGAGAAGGCGAATTCGCTCATGTTGGTGCGGCCCAGCAGGATGGCGCCGGCCTGGCGCAGCCGCGCCACCGCGATGGCGTCCTGCGCCGCGGGCGCGGCGCCGTCGAGCGCGATGGAGCCGGCCTTGCTGACCTGGCCCTTCACGTCGAACAAGTCCTTGATGGACACCGGCAGGCCGGCGAGCACGCTGGGCGCGTAGCCGGCCTGGCGCGCCTGGTCGCTGGCGCGGGCGGCCTGCAGGGCCGACTGGGCGTCGACCTCCAGGTAGGCCGCGCCGCCCTGGGCGCGGTAGCTGTCGATGCGGGCGAGGGCGTCCTCGACCAGTTTGACGCTGGTGGTCTTGCCCGCGGCGAGTTCCGCGGCGAGTTCATGCACAGTTTTCATGGGGGCGCTCATTCGTCGACGGGCAGCGCGCGCACGGTGTAGGCATGGCGCAGGCTGCGGTTAAGGCGGGGATCGTGCAGTTCGAGCTCGAAGGCTTCGCCGTAGCCGAGCTCGCCCAGGACGGGCTGGGTGCCGCAGTACATGGCCGTGCCTTCGGGCAAGGTGTCGGCCTGGGCATAGGCGCGCATCAGCTCGCGCGGGTCGCGCAGGCTGGTCATGGGGCCTTCCTGGTAAAGCTCGCGCACGCCGTTGCGGGTGCGCCAACTGCGGGAGATCAGTTCGTCCCAGTGGCCGGCCACCTCGTCGAAGCGCCAGAGCCCGGCGCCGACGGGCTTGGCGCACATCTGCTTGGACACCGTGACGTCATAGGCCTCGGCCTTGCGGTCGGTATGGTCCGAGCCGATGCCCACCAGCAGGCCCTGGGGCGAGGACAGCAGCACGACCTCGACCTCGCCGGAGGAGTCGGCGCGCGGGACTTCGATCTCGGCGCCGGTGGTCAGCAGCGCGGCGGCCACCGGGTAGTAGCAGGGCACATGCCTGGGCGGCTTGACGCCCAGCGCGGCGAGCTCGTCGATGTGGTGCTGCACGGCGGCGGCGTTGCGGCCGGCCCAGCCGGCGACGACCAGGCGGTCGATGGAAAAGGCGATGTCGCCGGCGCCGGCGAGTTTGAAATTCAATGAAGCCATGATGTGCAACCTAGGGGTATCGGGGGAGGAAAAAGGTCAGACGGATCGGATGATGGTCTTGCGGAATTCGTCGACGTGGTGGCGCACGATCTCGCGCACCTGGGGCACGTCGCGGCGCTCCAGCGCATCGATGAGGGCGAGGTGGTCGTCGTAGACGTTTTCCATGTGGGCGGGGTCGGACAGCGTCATGAACCAGAAGCGGGCCTGCTTTTCGTGCAGGCCGCGCAGCAGGTCGGCC
>DASWPO010000318.1:0-10369 GCA_036404015.1 Bordetella sp.
CGCGTGGCCGAGCTGCTCATCCTGCGCGGCGACATGCCGCGCTCGCTGCTGGCCTCGATGCGCGCCGTCGCCGAAACCCTGGCCATGATCTCCAACGGCCGCTCTTCCGAGACCGAGCGGCGCGCCGGCATGATGCGCTCCGAGCTCGAGTACAGCCGCCTCGAGGACATCATGCGCGGCGGCCTGCACCGCTTCCTTGAACGCTTCCTGGCCCGCATCAACGACCTGGGCAACCGCATCAGCCAGGACTTTCTGGTGCCGCTATCGACATAGATCCGCAACCTATACGCCCTACATTGCGACAGCGCCACCCGACTTCGCGCACTTCCGAGGGAATTGCCATGAAACACCTCATCAAGCACGTCACCCGCTACCGCTATAGCGCGCCGGTCAACTACACCATCCAGACGCTGCGGCTGACCCCGCGCGCCGACGACCACCAGCGCGCCCTGCGCTGGCAGATCTCCGCCCCCGGCCCGCTCACCGAGCAGGTCGACGCCTACGGCAACGTCACGCACACGCTCACGCTCAACCATCCGCACAACGAGATCGAGATCCGCGTCACCGGCCAGATCGAGATCGACCCGCTCGACCAGGGCATGATCCACGGCGAAGACAGCCGCCTGCCGCTGCACGCCTATTGCGTGCCCACGCCGCTCACGCAGTGCGACGAGAACATCCGCCAGCTCTGCCGCGAGGCCGTGCCGAACGGCATCCATACGCCGCAAGACCTGCTGGCCCTGGCCGGCGCCATCTGCGACCGCGTGACCTACGAGCCCGGCTACACCGACGTCACCACCGCGGCCGACCAGGTGCTGGCGCTGGGCCACGGCGTCTGCCAGGACCATGCCCACCTGTTCCTCGCCTGCGTGCGCGGCCTGGGCCTGCCGGCCCGCTACGTCAGCGGCTACCACTACGCCAATGCCGCCGATGATGTCGCCTCCAGCCACGCCTGGGCCGACGTCTGGCTGCCCAACCAGGGTTGGGTCAGCGTGGACATCACCAATCGCGCGCTCACCTCCGACAACCATTGCCGGCTGGCGGTGGCGCGCGACTACGACTCGGCCTCGCCGGTGCGCGGGGTGCGCAACGGCGGCGGCGAAGAGTCGATGACCATTTCCGTGCAAGTGCAACGCGCCAAGCAGCAATAGGAGAGCCCCGTGGCCATACACGTCGCGCTCAAGCATGTCACGCATTACACGTACGACCGGCTGGTCAGCCTGTCGCCCCAGGTCGTCCGGCTGCGGCCCGCGCCGCATTGCCGCACGCCCATCCTGTCGTACTCGCTGCACGTCGAGCCGGCGCAGCACTTCGTCAACTGGCAGCAGGACCCGTTCGCCAACTACCTGGCGCGCCTGACCTTTCCCGAGAAGACGCGCGAGTTCAAGATCACGGTCGACCTCGTGGCCGAGATGGCCGTCTACAACCCCTTCGACTTCTTCCTGGAGGCGTCGGCCGAGCGCTATCCCTTCAAGTACGAAGCGGGCCTGGCGCACGAACTGGCGCCCTACCTGGCGCACCAGCCCGTCACGCCGCTGCTGGCCGATTTTCTCGAGCGCGTCGACAAGCGCTCGCAGCGCACGGTGGACTTCCTGGTGGGCATCAACCAGCTGCTCCACCAGGAAATCCGCTACCTGATCCGCATGGAGCCGGGCGTGCAAGCGCCGGAAGAAACCCTGCGCCTGCGCTCGGGCTCCTGCCGCGACTCGGGCTGGCTGCTGGTGCAGGCCCTGCGCCACCTGGGCCTGGCCGCGCGCTTCGTGTCGGGCTACCTCATCCAGCTCAAGCCCGACGTCAAGGCGCTCGACGGCCCCAGCGGCACCGAGGTCGACTTCACCGACCTGCACGCCTGGTGCGAGGTCTTCCTGCCCGGCGCGGGCTGGATAGGCCTGGACCCCACCTCGGGCCTGTTGGCCGGCGAAGGCCATATCCCGCTGGCCGCCACGCCCGAGCCGGGCAGCGCCGCGCCGGTCACCGGCGCGGTCGACAAGAGCGAGGTCGAGTTCTCGCACGTCATGGAAGTGACGCGCATCTTCGAATCGCCGCGCGTCACCAAGCCCTATTCCGAGGACCAGTGGCTGGCCATCAAGGACCTCGGCCACGTCATCGACGACGACCTCAAGGCCGGCGACGTGCGCCTGACCATGGGCGGCGAGCCCACCTTCGTGGCCACCTCCGATCGCGACGCGGCCGAATGGAACACCGCCGCGCTCGGCCCCACCAAGCGCGGCTACGCCACCGAGCTGGTGCTGCGCCTGCGCGAGCGCTATGGCGCCAACGGCTTCCTGCACTTCGGCAAGGGCAAGTGGTACCCGGGCGAGCAGCTGCCGCGCTGGGCCCTGTACATCTACTGGCGCGCCGACGGCCAGCCCTGCTGGCAAAACCCCGGACTCTTCGCCGACGAACGGCACCCGGGCCGCTATACCGAGGCCGACGCGCAGCGCTTCATGACGGAGCTCTGCGCCCAGCTCGGGCTGGACGCGCAATATGTGAAGCCCGGCCATGAAGACGTGTTCTATTACCTGTGGCGCGAGCGCCGCCTGCCGGTCAACGTCGACCCCTTCGACTCCCGCCTGGACGACGAGCTCGAACGCACCCGGCTGCGCAAGATCTTCGAACAGAAGCTCGACAAGGTAGTGGGCTATGCCCTGCCCATCCGCCGCGGCGAAGGCCCGGCCCTGGACGGCCCGGCCTGGATCACCGGCCCCTGGTTCTTCCGCGACGAGCGCATGTACCTGTTCCCGGGCGATTCGCCCATGGGCTATCGGCTGCCGCTCGATTCGCTGCCCTGGGCCGCGGAAACGGATCGCCCCCTCGCCATCGAACGCGATCCCTTCGACACGCGCACCGACCTGCCCAGCCCGGCGCAGGTCCGCGCCCAGCTGCGCAGCGGCCAGGCCCAGGCCGCCGGCACCCAGGGCGCCGCGGCCGACGGCCCGGCAGGCGACGGCGCGGGAACCACCCCCTACCCGCAGCGCTTCGAATCGGCCGCCTGGCTCACCCGCACGGCCATGTGCACCGAGGCGCGCGGCGGCAACCTCTACGTCTTCATGCCGCCGCTGCAGAAGGTGGAAGACTACCTCGAGCTGCTCGCCGCGGTAGAAGCCACGGCCGCCAAGCTGGGCGTGCGCATCGTGATCGAGGGCTACCCGCCCCCGCGCGACGCGCGCCTGAAGGTGCTGCAGGTCACGCCCGACCCCGGCGTGATCGAGGTCAACATCCACCCGGCCGCCAACTGGGACGAACTCATCGACCACACCGAGTTCCTCTACGAGGCGGCCTTCCAGACCCGCCTGTGCACCGAGAAGTTCATGGTCGACGGGCGCCACACCGGCACCGGCGGCGGCAACCACTTCGTGCTGGGCGGCGCCACGCCGGCCGACAGCCCCTTCCTGCGCCGGCCCGACCTGCTCTCCAGCCTGCTGGGCTACTGGCTCAACCACCCCTCGCTGTCCTACCTGTTCTCGGGCCTGTTCATCGGCCCCACCAGCCAGGCGCCGCGCATCGACGAGGCGCGCAACGACCAGGTATTCGAGCTCGAGATCGCCTTCCAGGAAATACGCAAGCAGCTCGCCGCCCACCGCGGCCAGGTGCCGCCCTGGATGGTGGACCGCGCCCTGCGCAACATCCTCGTCGACGTCACCGGCAACACGCACCGCGCCGAGTTCTGCATCGACAAGCTCTATTCGCCGGACAGCGGCACCGGCCGCCTGGGCCTGCTCGAGCTGCGCGCCTTCGAGATGCCGCCGCACGCGCGCATGAGCCTGGCGCAGCAACTGCTGCTGCGCGGCCTGGTGGCGCACTTCTGGAAGCATCCCTACACCGCGCCCATCACCCGCTGGGGCACGGTGCTGCACGACCGCTTCCTCTTGCCCACCTTCGTGCAGATGGACTTCGAGGACGTCATCGCCGACCTCAACGCGGCCGGCTACGGCTTCGACGCCGCCTGGTTCGCGCCGCACTTCGAGTTCCGCTTCCCGCTCTACGGCGACATCGCCGCGCGCGGCATCAACCTGGAGATCCGCGGCGCGCTCGAACCCTGGCACGTGATGGGCGAGGAAGGCTCGGCCGGCGGCACGGTGCGCTATGTCGACGCCTCGCTGGAGCGCATCGAGATCAAGATCTCGGGCCTGAACGACAGCCGCTACGTCATCACCGTCAACGGCCGCGCCCTGCCCCTGCAGCCCACCGGCCGCGCCGGCGAGTTCGTGGCCGGCGTGCGCTACAAGGCCTGGGCGCCGCCCTCGGCGCTGCACCCGACCATCGGCGTGCACGCCCCGCTCACGCTCGACGTCGTCGACACCTGGTCGCACCGCTCGCTGGGCGGCTGCCAGTACTTCGTCGACCACCCCGGAGGACTCAATCCCGACCTGCTGCCGGTCAACGCCTACGAGGCCGAAAGCCGCCGCCTGGCGCGATTCCGTAAAATGGGCCATACACCGGGCCGCATGACCGCGACCCCGGCCGTGCCTGGCCGCGAATTCCCGTTCACGCTGGATTTGCGGCACGACTGACCCCACGCCCCGGCATGCCGGGGCGTGCCTAGCCCACCCCATGCCGCAGCTGCTCTTTCAAACCGACCCCTCGCGCGATGCCACCTCGCTGGCCCTGCACGCGGCCTTGCCCGCGCGCGCCGGCCATTACGACGAACTCCGGCCGGCCGCCGACCCGGCGGGCGGCAGCGCGACCCTGCGGCCGGCCTGGGCCCGCTTCTTCGAACTGCTGGGTCCCGAAGGCCTGTCCGAACTCGACCGCAATGCCGGCGCCGTGGCCCGCCAGATCCAGGAAAACGGCATCACCTATAACATCTACGCCGATGCCGACGGCCCCACGCGCCCCTGGTCGCTGGACCTGCTGCCCTTCATCATCGACGAGACCGACTGGCGCCTGATCGAGCGCGGCCTGTCGCAGCGGGCCTGCCTGCTCAACCAGGTCATGGCCGACCTCTACGGCCCGCAGACGCTGCTCGCCGAAGGCCTGCTGCCGCCGGCCCTGGTGCAGGGCCATCCCGGCTTTCTGCGTCCGCTGCGCGGCTACACGCCGCCCGGCGGCGTGTACCTGCACATCGCGGCCTTCGACCTGGCGCGCGACGGCGAGGGCAGCTGGCACGTGGTCTCGCAACGCACCCAGGCGCCTTCCGGCCTGGGCTACCTGCTCGAGAACCGCGTCACCATCTCGGGCATGTTCTCCGAGGCGTTCAAGGAACTGCGCGTGCAGCACCTGGCGGCCAGCTACCGCCGGCTGATCGACATGCTGCACCAGCTCAGCCCGGCCGGGACGGACGGCGCGCCGCCGCGCATCGCGCTGCTCACCCCCGGCCCCTACAACGAAACCTATTTCGAACAGACCTACCTGGCCCGCTACCTGGGCCTGACGCTGGTCGAGGGCGGCGACCTGCTGGTGCGCGACAACCAGCTCTTTCTCAAGACCCTGCACGGCCTGGAGCGCGTGCACGCCCTGCTGCGGCGGCTCGACGACGACTACTGCGACCCGCTGGAATTGCGCTCGGACTCCGCGCTGGGCATCCCCGGGCTGCTGCAGGCCATGCGCGCCGGCAATGTGCTGGTGGCCAACGCGCTGGGCACGGGCCTGCTGGAATCGCCCGCCTTGTACGGCTTCCTGCCCGCCATCTCGCAACGGCTGACCGGCGAGGCCCTGGTCCTGCCTTCGCTGCCGTCGTGGTGGTGCGGCGAGGCCGCCGCCCTCGAACAGGCCCTGCCCATGCTGGACCGCGCGGTCATCAAGTCCACCTACCCCAACAGCCGCCAGCGCAAGAGCTTCGAGCCCCTGATCGGCGCCGGGGCCGACAAGGCGCGGCTGGCGGCCCTGCGCCAACGCATCGAACAATCGCCCGACGCCCATACCGTGCAGGCCTACCTGCCCCTGTCGCAGGCGCCCACCTGGCACGACGGCCGCATCGTGCCGCGCGCAGCCATGGTGCGCGTGTTCGCCATGGCCGACGGACAGGGCGGCTGGCACGTGCTGCCGGGCGGGCTCACGCGCATCGCCAACCGCGAACAGCAGGTCGTATCGATGCAGCGCGGCGGCAGCAGCATGGACACCTGGGTCACCACCGACGGCCCCGTCGACCTGTTCTCGATGCTGCCCACGTCGATGCGGCCCGAGGACGTCGCGCAGGCGCGCCGGCCGGTCTCCAGCCGCGCCGCCGAAAACCTGTTCTGGATGGGCCGCTACGCCGAGCGCCTCGGCAACGACGTGCGCCTGGCCAATGTCACGCTGACCTGGCTCAACGGCGACCTCGACAACCCCGATACCCTGTCCCGCGCGCTGGCCAGGCTGTGCACGCGCAGCGGCCTGGTGCCGGCCGAGCTGCCGCGCTCGACCCGCGTGTTCGAACACACCCTGGTGGCCGAGCTCGCCTCGCGCGGCACGCAGCGCGGCTTTGCCCGCAACCTCTCGTCGCTGACCTTTGCCGCCGGCCAGATCCGCGACCGGCTCTCGCCCGAGCACTGGCAGCTCATCGTCTCGGCCGGCGCCCGCTATCACCGCCTGATCGCCGGCGACCTCACCGACGACGCCAGCCGCTCCGAACCCGACGAAGACGCGCCGCCGCGCACCGCCACCGACGTGCTGCGCGCCCTGCGCCGGCTCAACCGGCAAATCCTTTCCATCACCGGCGCGCAGACCGACCACATGACGCGCGACGACGGCTGGCGCCTGCTCACCATCGGCCGCCATACCGAGCGCCTGTCCACCATGGCCGGCATGCTGGCCGCCCTGTTCGAGGACAACGCCATCCTGCGCGACGGCGGCTTCAACCTGCTGCTGCAGCTCTTCGACAGCGCCATCACCTACCGCGCCTACTACCAGGGCCGCTACGAGATCCCCGCGCTGCTCAACCTGCTGGTGCTCGACCCCAACAACCCGCGCTCGCCGGCCTGTTCGCTGGACGTGCTGCGCGCCACGCTGACCCGGCTGCCCGGCAGCGGCGCCGGCCCGGCCAACGACCTGCTGGCCCTGCTGCCCACGCCCGACCTCGGCCTGACGCTGTCCCAGCTGTGCCACCGCGACGCCAACGGCCGCTACACCGAGGTGCTGGCGCTGGCGCGCCGCCTCGAAGCGGCCGCCGCCGCGCTGTCCGATGAAATCAGCCGGCGCTATTTCAGCCACTCGGCCGACGTCGACCAGAGCCTGGCCGCCGCCTGAGGGATCCGCCATGAACACGCTCGAGCCCCGCCCCCTGGCCGTCGTCCACGAGACCCACTACCACTACGACGCCCCCGTCGAGCTGGCGCACCACCTGAGCTATCTGCGCCCGCGCGACGATGCCCACCAGACCGTCGAATCCCACACCCTGCGCATCAGCCCCACGCCCAACGACGTGCTGCAAAGCATGGACGACCAGGGCAACTGGCGCAGCACCTTCGCCCTGTCGGCCCCGCACGACGAACTGGTCGTGCACGCCTGCAGCCGCGTGGTCGTGCGCCCGCGCTATGCCGGGCTGGATCCGGCCGCCGGCATGCCCTGGGAAGCCGCGGCCGAACGCCTGCGCTACCGGGCCGGCGCTCCCTACGCCCCCGAGGTCGAATACGCCTTCCCCTCGCCCTTCGTGCCGCTGCACGACGCGCTGCGCGACTATGCCCTGGCCTCGTTCACGCCGGACCGGCCGCTGCCCGAGGCCGCCATCGACCTGATGCATCGCATCCACGCCGATTTCACCTATGCGCCGGCCAGCACCCAGATCGCCACGCCGGTGCTCGAGGCCTTCGAGGAAAAGCGCGGCGTCTGCCAGGACTACGCCCACGTCATGCTGGGCTGCCTGCACACGCTGGGCCTGGCCGCGCGCTATGTCAGCGGCTACCTGGTGTCCAAGCCGCCGCCGGGCCAGCCGCGCCTGATCGGCGCCGACGCCTCGCACGCCTGGATCTCGGTGCACTGCCCGGGCCTGGCGGCCAATGGCGGCTGGCTGGACCTGGACCCCACCAACGACCTCATCGCGTCCACCGAGCACGTCACCCTGGCCTACGGCCGCGACTATGGGGACGTCACGCCGCTGCGCGGGGTGATCCGCGGCGGCGGCGGGCACGAGCTCACCGTGCACGTCACCGTGATGCCCTGGGATGAGGCGCCGGCAGGGCTGATGCAAGGCCTGGCACAGTTTCAAGACTGATTTATTACGCAGAATAAAACTTTGTCACGTGCGATACACATCGCAACCTTAAGATACCCAGCCACACCCCCCGGATAACTGGGCATGAGCGCCGTACTTCCCTCCTTTCGTCCCCCCGATGCCCTGGTAATACCCCGCTGTGCGGGCGATCTCTGCCAGGCCATGCCGATCATCGAAGCCTCGGACTCCAACGCGACGGTCCTGGGCCTGTTCACGACGCACCGCAATCTGATCAGCCTGACCGTGGTCGAGGATGCCCGGCCCATCGGCCTGATCAACCGCGACATCTTCCTGTCGCAGATGAGCAAGCCCTTCCATCGCGAGATCTACGACCGGAAAAGCTGCATCGCGTTCATGGACAAGGAACCGCTCATCGTCGACGCCGGCACGGGCATCGAAGCGCTCACCCTCAAGACCATCGAATACGGCGAGAAGGCCTTGACCGACGGCTTCATCGTCACGCAAGAAGACCGTTTTCTCGGGCTGGGCAACGGCCTGCAATTGATGAGCGCGGTGGCCGCCATCCAGGCCGAGAAAAACCGCCAGACCATGCAGAGCATCGAATACGCCAGCGTGATCCAGCGCGCCATGCTGCGCGCCTCGCGCGAGGCCCTGACCGCCACGCCGCACCAGGCCGCGCTGGTCTGGGAGCCGCGCGACGTGGTCGGCGGCGACTTCTACCAGTTCGCGTCCCACCCCGACGGCTGGTTCGGCGCCGTGGCCGACTGTACCGGCCACGGCGTCCCGGGCGCCTTCATGACCCTGCTCGCCTCCTCGGCCCTGGCCAAGGCGCTGGAACAGCTCGGTCCGCGCGACCCCGCGGCGCTGCTGTCGGCGGTCAACCGCAGCGTCAAGACGATGCTGGGCCAGATGGGCAAGGCCGGCGAGTCCTCCGAGTCCGACGACGGCATGGATGCGGCATTCTTCTGGTTCGATGCGCAGCGCCGCGAACTGCGCTTTTCCGGCGCGCGCATCGCCGTGCACATCCTGCGGCCCGGCGCGCAGGCATTCGACGTGCTGGCGGGCCAGCGCATGGGCGTGGGCTATGTCGACAGCGACGCCGATTACGTCTGGGCGCAGAAGACCGCCCCGCTGCCGCCCGGCAGCCTGCTGTTCATCACCACCGACGGCTATACCGACCAGATCGGCGGCCCACGCAAGATCGCCTACGGCAAGCGCCGCGCCCACGACGTCATCCTGGCCTGCCGCGACGAACCCGTCGGCGTCGTTTGCGAAAACCTGACCCAGGCCCTGGCGCAGTGGCAAGGCACCCAGCCCCGGCGCGACGACATCACCCTATTTTGTACCCGCATCGAGGAACACCGATGAACATCGAGCATTCCATGGGGCAGGACCGCGTATTTCTGCAATTGGCCCGCAGCCGCAACGTCCTCTTCTACCACAAGGGATATTTCTCGCAGAACATCATCGCGGCCATGGGCGAGGTCGTGCGGCTGCAGCTCGAGGTCGCCGGCGTGGAAGGACCGACGCGCCGCAAGCTGTTTTCGTCCTTTGTCGAGCTGGCGCAGAACATCATGCATTATTCGTCGGACACGATTCCCCCCGACTCTGCCGACAGCAGCGCGCGCGCGGGCGTCGTGTGCATCGCCGCCGAAGATGGCCATCACGTCATGCTGTGCATCAACCCGATCGCCACGGCCAGCGTGACCGCCCTGCGCGACAAGCTCGAACCATTGCGTGACATGTCGCTGGAACAGATCAAGCAGGCCTACAAGGCATCGCTGCGCGCCAACACCCCCGAAGACAGCAAAGGCGCCGGACTGGGCTTTCTGACCATGGCCCGCGACGCGAGCGCGCCGCTGGACTTCGCCTTCCAGCCCCGCGACGACGCTCCCGGCACCACGCAGTTCTATCTAAAAGCCATTATCTAAATAAACGATAAGATAGACTCCCCATCATGGAAAATCTCTATATCGCTGCCACGGCCACGTCTCCCGAAGTCGATTTCCGCTTCGAGCAGCACCAGCTATCGCTCACCGGCGAGTCCTACCCGGAAAACGCGGCGGCCTTCTACACGCCGATCATCGAACGCCTGCGCGCCTACCTGGCCGGATGCGACGACACGGCCGTCACCGTCGACGTGACCCTGGCCTATTTCAACAGCTCGAGCACCAAGATGCTGTTCAGCATCTTCGATGCGCTGGACCAGGCCGCGCAATCGGGCAACCGCGTGGTCCTGAACTGGCATTACGACGCAGAGGACGAAACCATCCTTGA